>NZ_JBOGDD010000857.1:0-10802 GCF_050701675.1 Mycobacterium sp.
CAGCCAGTGCTCCCGCGGCGTGCTCGCGGCGGGCAGTGGCCAACGACCCGGGTCATCCCCGAAGGCCACGTCGACGAATGTGTTCATCCGCGGCGACGCTATCAACGGTCCGTAGGGAACGGACCGCGGGAACCGGATACCGCCGGACCCAGGACTTTCACGAGGCCGACTCAACTTCGGTTAACAGTTCATGGTCGCCGTGTTACGACGGTGTCAACAGCCGCCTGGCGCCTCCCGCTCGTCGGCGAGTCACCGCCGCACACGAGCAGCGTAAACGGGAATCGAGATCGAACTGTTGGAGATTCGTAATCACCCATCTCGTTTCGTGCGCGTCGCAATGATGAACGTGATGTAAATTCTCCGGCTGCCGTTATGTGGTTGAGCACACGCTCGGGCTATTGACCGAAGTTCGCAAGCCCTTCTACTTTGTGTGCACGAGTAGTCATCGGCGACACGTGCTCGGATCGGTTCCACGACGTCACCCTTTCGTTCATTCGCGAAAGAGACGCGTAGAGAGGGGTTTTCCCAATGCCACAGCCGCAGCAGTTGCCAGGGCCCAACGCCGACATCTGGGATTGGCAGATGTCAGGCCTTTGCCGGGGTGTCGATTCCTCGATGTTCTTCCATCCAGATGGTGAGCGGGGACGTGCCCGCGCTCAGCGTGAGATGCGCGCCAAGGAGATGTGCAGGAGTTGCCCGGTCGTTGCTCAGTGCCGCTCCCACGCCCTCGCGGTCGGAGAGCCCTACGGCATCTGGGGTGGCCTCAGCGAGGCTGAGCGTGAGCTTCTGCTCAAGCGGGGCATCCGCCGCACCGCGTAACCACACAGGTCACGTCAGACGCCTGGAATCGCACTCGGAGAAGAGGCTCATCCCATTCGGGATGGGCCTCCTCGTCGGCGCATGGCTACCGCCCGTGATCGAGCCCTACGGCATCCGGGGCGGACTGTCGGGATAGGAGAGAAAGTCCGTACTCGAGCGTGGCAGCGGGCGCACCTCGTCGGCGCGCGTGCGCGTGGGCCTGGCGAGTCGTGTGCTGCGGATGCGGCGGCGAGCCTGGAGTCGGCGTCTCCGAACCTTCGACGAGCTCCATTCGCCCAAGGTCACGCCTGCCGCGAGCGCGCTGCCGATCGCCATCGCGCCCAATACCGATGCGAACCCGACGGCGTGCTGATCGTTGAGAATCGCGTAGATACCGTGCAGAAGTGCCAGGCCCGGTAGCAGGGGCACGATGCCCGCGATCGACACCACCAGTGGCGGCGCCAGATTGCGGCGTTCCATCAGCCTGCCGACCAAGCCGATCGGCACCGCCGCGGCGAACGACGCCACGACGACGCCCAAACCCAAACCCTGGGTCAGGAGAAACGCGAGGGTGCCTGCCGCACCACCGAAGGCCGCCGCCACCGCTGCGGTTCGCTCGGCGTAGCAGGCAAGGGCATAGACCGCCGCGCTCGCCGCGCCGAATGCGACACGCGCAGGTAGCTCTGCCAGCGCGGGTGGTGCTTCCGCGCTGATGGCCACGAATGGCGCGCCGAAGCGGCTGGCGAGGTGCAGTACCAACCCCACCCCGGCGATCGTCGCAGCAGTCATCATGACCAGCTCGAAGAAGCGGGCCGCGGCCGTGACCGGGGCGCCGGTGATGACGTCTCCGACCGAGCCCACCAGCGAAAGTCCGGCAAGGAGCACGACGAGGCCGGCGGCGATGGCCACCGTCGGTTCGAATTGCAGCCCCAGCTTGGGGCCGAGCCAATACAGCACCAGCGGGGGCGCGGTGGCGATCGCACCGCCCACCGCATATTGGAAGAAGAACGGGAGGCCATGCCGGTTGAGTCGTCGATTGACCCGGTCGATGGTCATGGCGCTCAGGGCGCTGACCAAGCAGGCCAGCAGACCGGCGCCCAGGGTTCCCGCCGTGGCGAAGGCCAGCGCACCCCAGGCAAGGGTGGCGACCCAGCGCTTGTATGGATGCGGCGCGGTGATGATGGCGTCGAGCTCGTCGCGAGCGTTCGACGGGGCCACCTCGCCCGCGCGGATGCGACCGATCAGACGGTCGACGGCCGCGAGTCGGCTGAAGTCCATCGACCGGGATTGCACGATGTGCAGCGTGCTGGCCGCGGGCAACGTGGGGCCACGGTAGGCGGCGACGTGGATCGTCGTGTTGATGACGTCGACTTCGCAGCGCTCGATACCGTACGCAGCGGCGATGGCCGTCACCTGGTCCATGGTGGCGGTCGCCGGCATCCCGGACGCCATCAGGATGGCGCCGATGCCCCCCGCCAGATCGAGCACCTCGCCCACCCGCGCGCTGTAGGCGTCGTCGAGCTCTTCGCTCCTCGACATCGTCATCCGCGGCAGGCTGTCGGTCGGTGGCTCGGTTTCCCGAACGATTCGGTTCAAGATCTCGCGATGACGTGTCCGCCATGGCTGGCCCGCGCGATCACGGGTCAACTCCACAACACTGCCCTCCTGTCAAGGGACGAACTCGGACAACGCAACGGGCCAGCGTCGGCACTCGTTCCGTTGTCCACCAAAGGTTTTGGTTCTTCTCGCTCGATTCCTCACGGCGACGGTCTTGCGCAATCGGTGCCGTTTTCCGTCAATGACGCGGTCATGAGCAAAACTCATTTTACTCATGGCAACTTCACGCGTCAGCCGTCTCGCTAGTGAGAATCAGCACACCGCGCGGCCGCGTCGGACACCGGGGTGCCATCAGGGGCGAGGAGCCTCGTCCCACCAGGTCTGAAACGGTGCGAACCGAGTGCAACCACACCGATCGCCGGTTTCCCGCTCGGTCACGGCGCATCGGCGATACGGGTGGAAACAGTCGTCGTGGCCACACTCGACGCAACCCGTGGGCACACCCCAGGGTCCGTGGCCGTCGCCAGGTATCGGGGGCAGTGCTCCACCCCGCGGCATTAGCAGCCCCCCATGGACAACTTGGCCCCCCAATTGTCGCCTCCGAAGATAACCGGGACGCCGCGAAAACGAAAGCAGGCAGGTCGCTACTCGAACGGGCCAGCCCAGGAATCGTCCTTCCGATCCGCCCGTGAAAGTTCAGCGTCCATCGGTAGCCACCGGATGCCCAAGCTAACCGTCGAGCGGATTGGCCCTGATGCGGCCGGCAGCATCGTTGGCCACCGATGCGGCAGCTGCGCTGCCCGGCTTGCGGACCGCCTGGTCCTCGAAGCACGCCAAGAATTCGCTACCGAAGTCCAGCCTGGGATAGCGCGCGAGCAGCTCCATCCTTGCCGCCGCTGGGAACTCCTCCGGCCGTCGTGCGACGACGTCCCAGCCGGTAGCGACCTGCAGGATGTGCGACTCGGGGTCAACGGTCGACGAGACGTCGTCGCGCATGTGCAGCACGATGATCTCCATCGCCCTGGCCGCCCGATCAACCGGCCACCCGGCCGCCACCCCGAACACCCACGCCAGGTGGCCGCCCGCCTCCTCGAAGGGCACTCGGTGACTGTCGAAGGCGTCGGTGAGAGCGATGTCGTGAAGGATCGCCGAGACGTACAGGAGCTCGTCGTCGAAGACGATGCCGTGCGCTGCCCCGTACATCGCTCCCCACGAGTACGAACGGATGCAGTGATTGAGTAGCGCCGGCGAGTAGAAGCGCCCGGCCACTGAAAGTGCGGCGGTCGCCGCCGGCGTCTGCGGAAAGTCTGCCATCGGTCTTCCTTCTTTCCTTCCTTCATGACACAGTCGTTGAAGACCTACTTCTCGGTGACGGAATAGGTTCTGCGGCAATTGTTTCCGTCACTTGCCGGCTCCAAGCGCCGAATCACCGGCGGTCGGCTGCGCATCGGCGATGACGCGGATGATCGGCTTGCCGTGGCCGCGGCGGGTCGGATCGAACGCTGCAGGAGCGTCTTCGAGGGCGTACGTCGTCCCGACGAGTGGACGCAGCCGCCCCTCTCGAAGCCTGAGCTCCAGGGCGGCAAGCCCCACCCGATCGGGTTCGACGACGAAGAAGACGGCCCGTCCGTCGTTGGGCTCGGTTCGCGGTGGTTCGGCGATGCTGACGAGTACACCGCCCGAACGGACCAACGCCGCCGAGCGATCCAGGAGCTGACCGCCCAGCACGTCGAACACCAGGTCCACTTCGCCGACGCTGTCCAGCGGGTCGCGATCCAGATCCACGAAGACCTCCGCGCCCAGATCGAGCACGGTCTGGCGGTGGGCAGTGCGGCCGGTGCCGATCACCCGAGCGCCCGCCTCACGCGCCAGTTGCACCGCAACCGAACCGACACCCCCCGCAGCGCCATGAATCAGGACGGTCTGGTCGGCTTTGAGGTTTCCGTGGGTGAACAGTCCCTGCCACGCCGTTAGGCCTGAGATGGGCAATGCGGCAGCGGCGACGTGGTCCACTCCGGCCGACAGGGTGGTCAGGTTGCGCGCCTCGACGGCGACGAATTCGGCCAGCGTGCCGTTACGGCACCAGTCGGTGATCCCGAAGACTCTCTGGCCGACGGTCAGGCCAGTGGTCCCGTAACCGAGTTCGGCAACCACCCCGGAGACCTCGTGGCCGGGAATGGTGGGCGCCCGATCGCGTCCGGCCCGGTCGGTCCAGGTGCCCGGCCAATCCAGCTCACCAGGGGTGAACCCCGCCGCGTGCACCCGGACGATGACGTCGTTCTCCGCGGCATGGGGGTACGGCACGTCCGCGAGCGCCAACCCTTCGGTGCCGGCAGCGCGGTCCTGCGCGATGATCGCCCGCATGGTCTTCAGTGCGCATTCCGGCGGGCGCTGGGATGCCGCAGCGCGTCGCGAGCGGCGATCTCGGGTGGCTCGAGCATGGTGATCATGTCCACGCCGGGTGCGCAGATGCACACCGCAAGGAAGCGGGTCCAGCCGGTGGCGTCCAAATTCCTCGTCTGATAGTGCACCACGTCGCCACCTGGCTCCCAAAATGCCTCACCCGCAACGATTTCTCTCGGTGCTTCGCCCTCGAGTTCGAAGAGCATTCTGCCCTCCAATACGTAGCCGAACACCGGTCCGGAATGTCGATGTGGGCCCGGTCCGTCGTCCGCCGGAGGAAGCTCGATGAGTTGCGTCATGGCGTGTGCGCCCTGGGGGATCGGGGGCGGGGTGACGCTCGCCAGGTCGGTGACTCTCGTATTGCCAGTGATCAACATGCCTCAACGCTAACGGCGGACCCGTTCCATCCGTGGGCCAGTTGGGCGCGGCGTGTGGGGGCCAGTCGAGCGTGTCATGGCAACGGTCGGATCAGCGCATCCAAGGCCGCCGACCACGCGCTCGGCGCGGGCGCCGCAAAACCGACCACCAAACCCTCACGCCCACTGCCGGTTTCGGGATGGCGATACAGATCGAGACTCTCCACGCCGAGCCGTCGCCACGCCGGGTGACGAGACAGAACGCTCTCGCCGGCACCGAACTCCTCGAGCATCACGTGCAGGCCCGCGGGCATTCCGCTGACGGCGGTCTTCGGTGATGACCGGGCGACCGCGGCGACGAGTTGCTCTCTGCGGTGCAGATATTGGGCACGCATGGTGCGGATGTGCCTGTCGTAGGAACCTGACCCGATGAACTCGGCCATCGCCAACTGCTCGACGAAGCCGGAGGTCTCCTCGGTTTCGCCCTTCTGCCGGACCACCGCCTCGACGAGTCGTCCCGGCAGCACCAGCCAGCCGAGTCGAAGGCCTGGCGCCAGCGACTTGCTCACCGTGCCCAGGTAAGCCACGCGTTCGGGATCGACGCCCTGCAGCGCACCGACGGGGCTGCGGTCGTAACGGAACTCGCCGTCGTAGTCGTCCTCGATGATCACTCCACCGGTTCGTCGCGCCCAGTCGATGACGGCCGCGCGGCGATCGGAGTGCAAGGACACCCCGAGCGGGAACTGGTGCGACGGGGTGAGCAGCACACCGCCCACCTCGGCCATCCCCTCCAGCTCCATGACGTCGGCGCCAAGGGAGTCGACCGCCAGTGGGGGACAACACAACCCAGCTCTGGTGAGCGACGCCCGTTGTGTGGGCAGGCCGAACTCCTCGACGGCCACGGCGGCGACCCCGGCGTCGGCCAAGGCGCCTGCGAGGAGACTCAGCCCTTCAGCGGCTCCGCTGCACACGATGATGTTGCACGGTTGGGTCCGAACCCCGCGCGCCCGAGCGAGATATTGCGCGAGAGCGTGGCGGAGCTCCGGTCGGCCATGCGGGTCGGCGTACCCGAACGCCTCGAACGGTGCCGCGTTCAACGAGCGTGTGACCGCGCGACTCCACTCGGCCCTGGGAAACGACGACAGGTCCGGATGACCAGGCCGCAGGTCGTGGTCCAACCGGTGTGGCGTCTGACGCGTGGGCGGTGCGGCGACGGACCGGACGATCTCGGCCGCACGCTGCGAGACCACGGTGCTCGAGCCTTGATGTGCTGACAACCAGCCCTCGGCGATGAGTTCGGCGTACGCACGCGCGACGGTGTTCCTTGCAACGCCCAGATCGGCGGCCAGCGCCCGGCTCGAGGGCAACCGCGTCCCCGTCACCAATCGCCCCGTCCGAATCGCGTCACGGATGGCGTCCATCACGCTGTCGCGCACCCTGCCGCCGGGGCGCTCCAGGTGTAGGTCCAGTCCCGCGACCGCGCTCGGAGTCGTCGGGGTGGCGCCCGGGCTGCTCCCGAGAGTCGACACTCGCGAACGGGAGACGGCCATGATTCAACCTAGAACACGTCGTCCGGCGGGCTCGTGTGCCAAGGCGCGACGACGAAGCGCGGAGTTGCTCCTGGAGCGATCTGGCGGTTTCCTCGATGCTCTCTCGTAACGCGCTAAGCGGTTCGAGAATGGCCCTGATCGTCGCCATCCAGCGGCTTCGAACGGTGGACCATTGAACCATCGTCTAACGTCGACGTGCTCGTAGCCGCTCGGATCTCGATCTCTGCCCGCTCCTCAGGCGTTTGACAGTCCGGGCAGACCCCGGAAAGGGGCCGGCCCGCACACAGGTGGTAGCTCCAATTGGGCCACTCAGCCCGATCAGACGGCCATGGCCGTCGGCATCGGCAACAGGTTTCGGAGTGCCAGCGGACCAGCGGTTCGATCAGCTCGCGCAGGATGTCAAAGCTATTCGCATTGTCGCTGCTCATAGCCGATTTTAATCCCGGCCTCGGACAATGCCCGGCGTTGTCTCACCCCGCGTGTCGCGCTACTTCTCAATCCCCGAGATGCGGCGTAACGGCTACTCGCTCAAAGGTCGCCGTTCGTCCCATGCCGCTCAGTGAATGAAAGCACCCCCGGCCCAACGGACCGGGGGTGTTTCGTGGGGACTACTTCAGTGCGAGTGACCGTGGTGGCCGTGGCCGCCGTTGTCTTCCTGATCGGCAGGCTTGTCGACGATCGCGGTCTCGGTGGTCAGGATCATCCGAGCCACCGACGCCGCGTTGAGCACCGCTGAGCGGGTCACCTTCACGGGGTCGACGACACCGTCGGCCAGCAGGTCGCCGTACTCCAGCGTTGCGGCGTTGAAGCCCTGCCCTGCGGACAGCTGCGACACCTTGTTCACCACAACAGAGCCGTCGAGCCCGGCGTTGGTGGCGATCCAGTACAGCGGCGAGGGAAGAGCCGACGCGAACACGTCGACGCCCAGCGCCTGGTCACCCTTGAGCGACTCGCGCAGCGACGCGAGAACTGATCCGGCCTGAACGAGGGCGGAGCCACCACCGGTGACGATGCCCTCCTCGATGGCGGCCTTGGCCGCGGAGACCGCGTCCTCCACCGCCTCCTTGCGCTTCTTCAGATCGGTTTCGGTGGCCGCACCGACCTTGATGACCGCAACGCCGCCGGAGAGCTTCGCCAGCCGCTCTTCGAGCTTCTCGCGGTCCCAGTCGGAGTCGGTGGCCTCGATCTCGGCGCGCAGCTGCGACTTGCGACCCTCGATCGCGTCCTTGCTGCCGCCACCGTCGACGATCACGGTGCTGTCCTTGGTGACGACCACGCGCCGGGCGGTGCCCAGCACGTCGAGCCCGACCTCACGCAGCAGGAGCCCGACGTCGGGGTTGACCACCTGGCCACCCGTGACGACCGCGAGATCGTCGAGGAATGCCTTGCGACGGTCCCCGAAGAACGGCGCCTTGACGGCGACGGCCTTCAGCGTCTTGCGAATCGCGTTGACCACCAACGTCGAAAGGGCTTCGCCCTCGACGTCCTCGGCGATGATCAGCAGCGGCTTGCCCGACTCCGCGACCTTCTCCAGCAGCGGCAGCAGGTCCGGCAGCGAACTGATCTTCTCGCGGTTGAGCAGCACCAGCGCGTCCTCGAGGACCGCTTCCTGTGCGTCGAAGTCGGTGATGAAGTAGGCCGAGGTGAAGCCCTTGTCGAAGCCGACGCCCTCGGTGACCTCGAGCTCGGTGTTCAACGTCGAGGACTCCTCGACGGTGACGACGCCGTCGTGGCCGACCTTCGTCATGGCCTCACCGACGAGCTGACCGATCACCTCGTCACGCGACGACACGGTCGCGACCTGCGCGATGCCGTTCTGGTCCGAGATCGGCGTGGCGGCGGCAAGGAGAGCCTCCGACACGGCGTCGGCGGCCTTGGCGATGCCCACACCCAACTCGATGGGATTGGCGCCCGCGGCCACGTTGCGCAGGCCCGCCTTGATGATCGCCTGGGCGAGCACGGTCGCGGTGGTGGTGCCATCGCCTGCGACGTCGTTGGTCTTGGTGGCCACCGACTTCACCAGTTGGGCACCGAGGTTCTCGAACGGATCCTCGAGGTCGATCTCGCGGGCGATGGTGACGCCGTCATTGGTCACGACGGGGCCGCCGAATGCCTTGGCCAGCACGACGTGCCTGCCGCGCGGGCCGAGCGTGACGCGGACCGCGTCGGCGAGCTTGTCGACGCCGGCTTCCATCGCCCGGCGCGCAGTCTCGTTGAACTCAATCTGCTTGCTCATGAATGTTCTCTCTGTCTACGTAGTCGAGACATAACGCATGCCGCCCCGGAAATCACCCGTGTTGACGGGGATCTCCGGGGCGGAACACTGATGCTTACTTGGAGACGACTGCCAGCACGTCGCGTGCCGACAGGATCAGGTACTCCTCATTGTTGTACTTGATCTCGGTGCCGCCGTACTTGCTGTAGATGACGGTGTCGCCCTCGGCGACGTCCAGGGGGATGCGCTTCTCGCCATCCTCGTCCCAGCGGCCGGGGCCAACTGCGACGACGGTGCCTTCCTGCGGCTTCTCCTTGGCGGTGTCGGGGATGACCAGACCGGAAGCGGTCGTAGTCTCGGCCTCATTGGCCTGAACGAGGATCTTGTCCTCGAGTGGCTTGATGTTCACGCTCGCCACGATGGAGCCCTCCACATTTGTTGGGTGCGGTCCGGGCTAGATCCCGGACCTTCACGGATTACCAGCATTACCAGGTGTTCGGCATGCGTCCGTGCCCTCGAACCGTCGTCGCGGGAGCCGGAGCGGGGTTTGGCCGCCTGCCATCTAGCACTCTATACACGCGAGTGCTAGCACTCAAGGGTGGGGTTCTGCGGCCCCGGAATCACCTCCCGCCGCGCACCGCCAGGACGACGAGCCCGTACGCCACGGCGAACCGATGGCCCAGCTCGCCACGCACGTCACCGCGCCCGACGGCGACCTCGTGGCCGAGCCGTTCACTGACCGCACGGACGAGCTCATCGTCACTCGCTCCGCCTCCGACGAGCAGTATTCCGGCTGCATCCGGGGCCGCCTGCTCGATACCCCGCATCACGTTGCCGCCGATGACCAGCCGCTTGGCCGCCAGTCGCCAACTACGCCATTCCGCGCCGGAGAGCCGCGACGTGAATGGCAGCAGACCGCTCGGAGCCGAGGCCAGCAACCACCCCGCGCACCGGCCGTCGATCGGCTTGTCGAGGAACTGCCGCCGGCCGTGTTCGTCCTCGATCAGCTGAACGGTGACGGCGGTGACCGCCTCCGCGCGTTTCGCGTACTCGGCCGCACTCCGGGAGATGTCCAGCGCGACAGCAGTGGCGGTGGTGAGGAGCTGCCCCGCGCCAGGCAGGACGACACGGGAGCCCTCGGCCACGACGTCGACGGTTCCCCCTCCCACGTCCACCACCACGACGTCCGAGGTCACGCCCGGGGTCGTGAGGGCCCCGACGCGAGCCGCGGCCGCCTCCGAGTCGATCCGCATCACCGGAACCCCGATGGCATGACCGAGCGCATCGGCATCCACGGGGTACGAGTCCGCGCCACCCATGGTGGCCATCACCAGACTGTCCACCGCTACCGAGCCGCGTCGCGAATTCGCCTGCGCGGCAATGTCGGCCAGGTGGACCACGTGCGCAAGGCCAACGGGCATCTCGGGTGCGGGCGTCGGGTCCGCGGGTGTCGGGTCGTCGCCGTCAAGGATGACCACCGCACACACGCTGTCGAAGAGCTGGTCGGCAACGGCCCTGGCGTCGACGCGTTCGTCGGCCCCGAGGCCGAAGACGTCGGCAAGCCAGAACGGGTCGGTGAGCCGCTGCAGTGGCGCCATGCCCTGGCGCACCTCGACCGCGATGAGCGTCGCCGACAACAGTCGACGCACGTCGACGTCGTCGACCACCGGAAGGCCGGTCCGCAAGCGGTTGGACACGAGCACGGCCTCGTCGTTGGCGGTCAGCACCGCCACGACCCTCCCGCCGGCATCGACGGCGGCGTTCACCATGCCTGCCACGTCGCGGTATCCCCACTCCCGGGTCGCGCACGCGACGACCGGGCGGTCGGAGCCGGCCTCTGCGAGGCGTTCGACCGGCACTGGGACCCCGACGCCGGCGGCATCGCCCGCGGTGGTCGCCGCCGACCGCGAGGCGATGGTGAGC
>NZ_JBOGDD010000858.1:0-5891 GCF_050701675.1 Mycobacterium sp.
GTCTCGAGAGACCCGTGGCGGGTGCGGTGTCTGGAGATCCGCGGCATCGCCGTGCAGGCGGACGTGCGGCCCGCGACCGGAGCGGCAGGCGACGAACTCGACCGCGCCATCATCCGGATCACCCCACGCAAGATCATCGGCTTCGGCATCGACGACACCGACACCGACCCTCACCTGCTCGAGGTGGACAGTCGCGAGGTCTGATTCTTGACGAGCAGCGCGGCCACGGCGCCTGCTTCGTTGATCGCGAGATGCGCGAGCATGGGCGCGACGAGGCTGCCCGTGCGGTCGTGCAGCCACCCGAGCGCCCAGCCGGCCACCCCGGTGACGAGCACCGTCCCGCCGACGGACTCACCGGCTCCCCTGGCGTCCGCGACGTGCGACAGTCCGAAGGCAGTCGCCTGCAGCACCCGGCCCAGATGGGGGCCGAACGCCTGCGCCGCAACGGTTCCCAGCGCACCTCGGAAGGCAGCCTCCTCCGACCAGACCGTGCCGATCGGGATGCGGATCAGAAGCCAGCCGGCTGCTGGCCGTGGCAGCTCGCGCTCGCCCATGGCGTGCCGGACGGGCGGCAGGGCCGTCGACGAGCCACCGGCGGCGGCCACGGCTCCGGCGACCGCGAAGCCAAGGCGCCCGCCGCGCCAGAGGGCAGGTGGTCGCAACCCGAGCGGCGCCCCGGCCGAGGAGACCAGCACGCCGCCGAGGGCCGCCTGGATGGGCACCAGCCAGCGGGCGGGGAGCCTGGGCGCCACCAGCCCGCTCCAGCCGATCAGAGCGGTGGCCAGGATCAGCGCCCGGATCCCGTTGCGCGGCACTAGTACTCGTTCCCGGCGTTCTGCACCGCTGCGCGCACGCGTCGGGTGTCGGCGTCGGTCCAGCCGTCCGGCGGAATGACGGCGACCCACCCGTCGAGCATGGAGTCGCCGTAGTTGTGGCCGTGCCCGGCTGGCACGCTGGAGGCATTGGTCATGTCGGCGCTGACCTGCCAGAAGCTGATGATCGGATACCACCGCATCGATGTCGTGCGGTCCGCGCCCGGCGGCTCGACGAGCCAATCCGGCCGGGAGAAGACGAGATTCGGCGACCACCAGACGATCGGGTCGGAGGCGTGCTGCAGGAACAGGACGCGGGTGCCCTGCCACTCCGGCTTGGCGACGTCGGCGATGTCGGCACCGCTGGTCGCTTGGGAGAATCGCACCGTGCGCCCGTTGTCATAGCGCGGGTCGACCTCGGGCGTGCCGGGGTCGCGTCGCTGCACCAACCCGCTCCACAGTGAGCTCTCGTGGGGCGGGCCCACCCAGAGCACCGCGGAGAAGTCCATCCTCGCGATGTCGGGCAGCCACGGGAACGCGGCCTGGCCGGCCAGCGAACCGAGGCTCTCCCCGTAGAGCACCAGCCTGGGCCGGTGCTCGGGCGGAAGCTTGGACCACCGGTCGTGGACGGCGTCGATGAGCAGGCGGCCCGATTCCCTTGACTTCTCCCGGTCACCGAGGAACGAGATCCAGCTGGGCAGATACGAATACTGCAGGCCGACGAGCGCGGTGTCGCCGTTGTACATGGTCTCGATCGACCTGGCGGCGACGGGGTTGATCCACCCGGTGCCGGTGGTGGGGACGATGACGAGGAGCTTGCGGTCGAAGGCACCGGTGCGGGCGAGTTCCCGGATGATGACGTCGACCCTGGCCTGGTCGGTGTCGGCGGTCTGCAATCCCGCGTAGACGCGAATCGGTTCCTTCGCGGGGCGGCCGTTGAGCTTGGTGAGCTCGTCGAGGTGCGGACCGGTTCCGACGAAGTTGCGGCCCTGGAATCCCAGCGTGGCCCAGGGGGCGAGTGATGTTGGGCTGCCGGACTTCTCGGGTCGGATGGGCTCGGAGACGCCATCGCGGGTGGTCGTGTTCTGCGGCTGGAACACGCGGCTGGCACCGACCAGGAAGCCGCGGTACAGCACGCCGTTGACGAGGGTGACCACCAGTATGACGACGATCGCCGTCCCGATGAACAAGGCGACCTCCTGGTGGAGGTGCCAACGTCGGATGAAGACTCTCGCAAGCAGTTTGACCGCGTCGATGAGCACCCGCGATGCGCCGACGCACGCTCCGCCGACCAGCACGGCGACGACGAGCGTCCGCAGGTACCCAAGGGTCGTGGGCCCCACCATGCCCATCTCCGCCGATACCTGGCGCTGCCAGGCGGCCGCGGGCACCAGCATCGACACGCAGACGATGATCGACACGACGACGATGCCGACCTTCACCGCGTTCAACGTCCTCTTGGGCGGCGGCCACCACTGTCGGTGGTGTAGGGCGAAGCGGTGGAAGCCCTTTGCCACGACGACGCCGATGGCGTAGCCGATCGACGCGGTGATGCCTCCGATCAACCCCTGGAAGAGCCAGTCGCGTGGCAGCAGCGACGGAGTCAACGACAGGCAGAAGAAGACGGTGGCGACGGCGACGCCGACGAAGTCGAGCCGGACCAGGCTCCACGCCCAGACCACCAACGGGTGGCGCTGGGTGAGCTGGCGGCGTTCTGGAGCGTCGGCGAGGGGTTCGCCGCTAACGGTTGGGGTCTCCGCCCTCACCCGAACAGCCCGGGCAGCACGCCCTCCGACGTGCGGCGCAATTCGTCGATCGTCACGGTGAACTGGCCTTGGACCTCTACGGAATCACTACCCTCGTCGACCACCCCGATGCGCTCGGCCGGTAGCCCGCGCGCTTCGCACATGGCGCGGAATCGACTCTCCTCGGTGCGCGGCACGGCCACCAGCACCCGGCCCGCAGACTCCGAGAAGAGCGCAACGAACGGGTCTGCGCCCTCGGGAAGGATTATCCGACAACCTATTTCGCCGGAGATCGCGGATTCCACGACGGCTTGAACGAGCCCGCCCTCGGACAGATCGTGCGCAGCGGAGATGAGCCCGTCGCGCGACGCGGACGTCAGGACGTCGGCGAGCAGCTGCTCGCGCGCCAGGTCGACCTTGGGCGGCAGGCCACCGAGGTGGTCGGCGGTGACCTGCGCCCAGATCGATCCGTCGAACTCGTCGCGGGTGTCACCCAGGAGGATCAGCGTCTCGCCGGGCTCGGTGCCGAAGGCCGTCGGGACACGTCGCCTCACATCTTCCAAGACGCCGAGCACACCGACCACCGGCGTCGGCAGGATCGCGGTGGTGCCGGTCTGGTTGTAGAAGCTGACGTTGCCGCCGGTGACCGGGATGCCCAGTACCGCACAGCCGTCGGCGAGGCCACGCACGGCCTGGGCGAATTGCCACATCACGCCGGGATCCTCCGGCGAGCCGAAGTTGAGACAGTTGGTGACGGCGACGGGCGTGGCGCCCGTGACCGCGACGTTGCGGTAGGCCTCGGCCAGCGCCAGCTGGGCACCCGTGTACGGGTCGAGGAAGGTGTAGCGTCCGGACGCGTCGGTCGACACGGCGACGCCGCGGCCGGTGGCCTCGTCGATGCGCAGCACGCCGCCATCGGCGTGTTCGGCCAGCACGGTGTTGCCGCGGACGTAGCGGTCGTACTGTTCGGTGATGAACGCACGGCTGCATAGATGCGGACTGCCAAGCAGCGCAAGCAGAGTCGCGCGCAGCTCATCGCCGGTCGAGGGCCGCGGTAGCGATGCCGACGTGTCGGCGTTCAGGGCGTCCTGCGTGTCGGGCCTGATGACGGGGCGCTCGTAGACCGGGCCCTCGTGCGCGACGGTGCGCGGCGGCACGTCGACGACCGTCTCGCCGTTCCAGGTGATCTGCAGGCGATCACCCTCGGTGACCTCACCGATGACGGTCGCCAGCACCTCCCACTTGCGGCACACGGCCATGAACGCATCGACGTTCTCGGGCGCAACGACGGCGCACATGCGTTCCTGCGACTCGCTGGACAGCACCTCGGCGGGAGTCATGAACTTGGCCCGCAGCGGCACCTTTTCGAGCTCGATGGACATGCCGCCGTCACCTGCCGACGCGAGTTCGGAAGTGGCGCAGGACAATCCGGCTCCGCCAAGATCCTGGATGCCGATCACCAGGCCCGCCGCATACAGTTCGAGACAGCACTCGATGAGCACCTTCTCCATGAACGGGTCGCCCACCTGGACCGACGGCAGCTTCTTGCGGCCGGGACCCTCGCCCTCGTCGCCGCCGAACGTCTCCGACGCCAGCACCGAGACACCGCCGATGCCGTCGAGCCCGGTGCGGGCACCGAACAGGATGATCTTGTTGCCGCTGCCGGACGCGAAGGCCAGGTGCAGGTCCTCCTTGCGGAGCACACCGATGCACATCGCATTGACTAGCGGGTTGCCCGCGTAGGAGGCATCGAAGACCGTCTCGCCGCCGATATTGGGCAAGCCGAGGGAGTTTCCGTACCCACCGACACCGCGCACGACGCCGTCGAGCACGCGGCGGGTGTCTGGCGCATCGGCGGCGCCGAAGCGCAACTGATCCATCACGGCGACCGGGCGGGCGCCCATGGCCATGATGTCGCGGACGATGCCACCAACGCCGGTCGCGGCGCCCTGATACGGCTCCACGTAGGAGGGGTGGTTGTGCGACTCGACCTTGAACGTCACCGCCCAGCCGTCACCGATGTCGACGACACCCGCGTTCTCGCCGATGCCCGCGAGCATCGAGGACCGCATCTCGTCGGTGGTGGTCTCGCCGAAATAGCGCAGATGCACCTTCGAGGACTTGTAGGAGCAGTGCTCGCTCCACATCACCGAGTACATCGCGAGCTCGGCGTCGGTCGGTCGACGTCCGAGGATGCCGCGGATCCGCTGGTACTCGTCATCCTTGAGACCGAGTTCACGGAAGGGTTGCGGCTGATCAGGGGTAGTAGAAGCTTGCTCGACGGTGTCCACTTCGTGGGATGACCCAGATGTCACCCGGCCATTCTATTGGCTTGGGTCCGGTGGAACGCGCGAGCGGCCGCCGGAGCGCCGATGCCGTGGATCAGCACACTGCCCAGCACGGTCACGACCATGGTGAGCAGGACCGCATGTTCGTCCCCACCGCCGAGCACGTTGAATGCCAGCAGGCCGAAGACGATCGAAGCGGCGCCCCGCGGACCGAGCCAGCCAAGCATCAGTCGTTCGGGCCAGGAGAACTTCGACCCGAGCATCGCCGCGGCGACGGGCAGCATCCGCACCAGCGTCAACGCCAGCAGGCAGAACACCACCACGCCGACCGTCAGGCCGGCCCGCCAGTAGGCGATCAACACGAGGCCGCCGAAGACGAACCACATCGCCGCCGTCAGCAGAAAGCTGAGGTCATCCACCAGTTCCAGCTCGCGTTCGACGTCCTGCGAGTGCCGGAAGTAGTGATAGGCGATACCGCACACGAACGCCGCGATGAAACCGTTGCCGTGCACTCCGAGGCTCAGCGTGTACGCCATCGCAGGAGCGGAGACGACGATGATGCGCTTCGACTGTTCGGTCATCAGGTCGCGCCGCTCGGCGGCGTTGGCGGCCAGGGCCAGGCCCGCACCTATGGCCAGCCCGAGGGCCAGCCCCTTGAGCGAGTGTGGGACCGCCTCGCCAAGGGCGGCCAGCGGGGTGTCGGCAGGCTCGTGTTCGCCGCCGGCGAGCGCCAGCGCGAAGATGAAGATCGGCGAGATGATGCCGTCGTTGTAGCCCGCCTCGGTGTTGAGCAGATCACGGACCCGGGCGGGGATCCGCGCGTCGCGCACGATCGAAGGGGCGGGGGAAAAGTCGATCAGCACCACGATGCAGGCGATGACGATCAGGGTCCCCCACGAGGTACTGGGTAGCAGCCAGAAGCCAAGCAGCACCGACAGTCCCAGGCTCAGCGGCAGGGCGATGAAGAGTAGCCGCATGGCCGAGCGCGGCTGACCACCGAACAGGCCCCCGCGGACGGCGGTCGCGTCGACGAAGAGCAGTACCGC
>NZ_JBOGDD010000859.1:0-3087 GCF_050701675.1 Mycobacterium sp.
TCACCGACCCGGCGGGCGGCGATGCCGAGCCCGTGGTGGTGATGCGCCGCTATCCGGATGCGCTGCGGCTCGCATCGATGGTGCGACGCGGTGAGCCCGTCGAGGGGCACCTCTCGGCGATCGCTGACAGGATCGCGCGCTTTCACTCCGAGGCCGTCCGCGGTCCACGGGTCGATGCGTGCGCCAAGGTTCCGGCGATGCGGGCGCGCTGGCGATCCAACCTGACCGAGTTGCGTCATTACGTCGGCTCAGCGCTCACCGCCGAATCGGTGACCGAAGTCGAGCGCCTCGCCATGCAATTCATCGACGGTCGCGCTGCCTTGTTCAACAGCCGCATCACCGACCGTCGCATCGTCGACGGGCACGGCGACCTGATCGCCGACGACGTGTTCTGTATCCCCGACGGGCCCGTCCTGCTGGACTGCCTGGAGTTCGACGACACCCTGCGCTACGTCGACGGACTCGACGACGCCGCGTTCCTGGCGATGGACCTGGAGTTCCTCGGCCGACCCGACCTGGGCGAGTTCTTCCTCGAGGAGTACCGCCGACGTGCCGAGGATTCCGCACCGGCCTCCCTGGCGCACTTCTTCATCGCCTACCGTGCGGTCGTCCGCGCCAAGGTCGACTGCATCAGGGCCAACCAAGGTCAGGCGGGTGCGGTGAGCGACGCGCGGCGACACCTCGACCTCGCGCTTCGGCACCTTCGCGCCGGCACGGTGCGCCTGGTCCTGGTGGGCGGCGGGCCAGGTACCGGCAAGACCACCTTGGCCCACGCACTGCGCGACCGTCTGGACGCGCAGGTCATCTCCAGTGACGACATCCGGCGCGACATGCAGACCCACGGCGAACTCTGTGGCGCGCGCGGAGTGTACAACGCCGGCCTCTACAGCTCCGACAAGGTCGACGCGGTCTACACGACGATGCTCCGTCAAGCGGACCTACTGCTTGCTGGTGGGCAGCAGGTGATTCTCGATGCCACCTGGCGTGACCTTCGGCACCGCCTCAAGGCACGCGACGCCGCGCGCGAAGGGCACTGTCCGATCATCGAATTGGCCTGCACCGTGTCCGTCACAGAGGCTGTGTCCCGCATCGCCGCGCGCTCCGTCACCACCTCGGACGCCACTGCCAGCATCGCCTCGGCAATGGCGCGCGGCGATCAAACCTGGGCGGGAGCTCACCACATCGACACCAGCAGACCACTGGGCGATTCCGTCGCCGAAGCACAGGAACTGTGCTGTCTCGCAATCTGATCCCACGAAGTCAAGAGAAGGCAAGGAACAATTTGCCGAGAGTCGATGCGTGCGGGTGGGGTCGGTGTTCGCCACCCGTGACCCGTCGAACGACCGGTAGTCCGTGGCCTCTGCGGGATCGATCAGGAGGTGAGGAGCAGCAGCTGACGCCCGAATCGCCGGGATCGCTTGCATGCCCGGGTGACCGTGACCAGGCGGCGGACGCCGTCTTCGATGCCGCTGGCGATCTCTTGCGCGTCCACCGTGGCGTCGAAGTCGCCGATCACGCCGAAGGAGAGTTCGTCGGCGTAGCTGGTGATCGCGATGCCGAGCCGCAGGTGCACGGCGATGGGCGGAATGGGCATCAGCGAGAGCACGGGGCGGCCCATCACCGAGACAGGTCGTGAAGGCCCCGGCACGTTGGTCGCGACCGTGACGACGCCCCGCTGCGGCAGCCGCGTGAGAAGCCGAACCGTCCAGGCCGTGACCGCGAACGGCAGCCAGTTCGACACCGCCACCACCAGACCGCCGGCCTGGGATTGCCCGCTGGACTTCGACTTGGTCAGTCGACTGTGGACGGTCCGTAGCCGCTGCAGCGGGTCGTCCAGTTCTACCGGGAGTAGCGGAAGCATCACCGATACCCGGTTGTCCGGGATGTGTTGCTCATCGGGCTTTCTCAACGACGCTGGCACCAGCGTACGAAGTGAGCTGGGTCGGATCGGCTCGCCACGGCGCAACATCGCTTCGCGAAAGCTGTCCGTGATGGCCGCCAGTGCAACGTCGTTGACCGTGACGTCGAAGCGGTGGCAGATCGTCTTCACGTCGGCCAGCGACACCCGGGAGGCGCTGTAGCGACGCAGGTCGGTCAGGGCGCCTGTCATCGCCTGTGGCGCCGGCGAGACGATTCCCGTGGCGATCTCCGCGGCGCCGGTGCTGAGCCGCCAGGCGGTGCGTGCCGTTGCCAGCGACGCGTTCCACGCCCCCGTGAGCCAGGACACCGGATTGAGGTCGGGCAGTCTGACACCACCGCCCGGTCTGGAAGGATCGTGCAAGACGGGGACGTGAGCTTCGGTGGCGACCCGGCCGTCGCATATCGCGGATAGCATGCTGCTGGCGGCGATTCCGTCAGCCACGCTGTGGTGGACCTTGACGACCAGTGCCCACCGCGAATCGTCTAGTCCGTCGATGAGCCAGCATTCCCACAGCGGTCGGCCACGGTCCAGTCGGCGCTCCATGAGGTCTGCCACCACGCGGAACAGGGCTGCGTCGTCCCCAGGTCGTGCCACGGCCGTACGCCGGACGTGGCGATGTACGTCGAACGAGTCGTCGTGGACCCATTCGGGTGCGCTGAGATCCCACGCATGCGAACGCACCACCTGGGTGCAGCGCGGAATACGACGCACGCGTTCTCGATCGTCGACACGAACGAGTCCATGTCGGGTGGTGGGCCTTCGAGCACGGCCACCGCTCCGATCGCCAGACTCGCGTGCCGGTCGGAGTCTTCTGCCTCGAGGAACCCGGAGTCGAGGGCTGATAGACGTTCGGACCGCATCGTCATCCATTCCCGTGGTCATCGCTGCGGCGGGAGCGAACGCATTCAGTGGTCACGACGGTGCTCTCGAGACACCGAACTCGCGACCAGCGGGGTATCGACGCCGACCCGCCCGAGCTTGGCAGCACCATCGGGAGAACCCAGTGGCGCATCGCGGCCGGGAAGTGTCTGGCTAAAGAATGCGGCATTGTCGGCGAGGTGTTGCCGTTCATCGTCGGGAAGATCCGTCTCGTAGTGGATCGCCTCGACCCGGCAGATCAACTTGCAGGCACCGCAGTCCACGCATTCGTCTGGGTTGATGTAGAG
>NZ_JBOGDD010000860.1:0-1561 GCF_050701675.1 Mycobacterium sp.
CCACGCCGTCAACGGGCCTGAGCGGGGTCATGAACTTCGCAAACCCGACTCAGCGTCATCGGTCGGTCGTGGCGAGTGGGCGACGGTGTTGCCATTCCCGCACGAAGAGACGGCGAGTTGCCGCCGCCCACCAGTCGCGATTTGTGATTTTGGAGGTCGAATGTACAGGTCCATCAAGCCAATTGCCGCCGCAGCAGGCATCGCTGCAGTGTTGACAGCAGGACTGAGCGTCGCCACGCATGCGTCGGACTATGCCACTGGTACGTACAGCAGCACGGGCGGTGCCGGAGACACCATCACGATGAGCGTCGAGTCGACGACGCTGGAGACCGCCTCGTTCGGGCCGGCGGCAAAGGCGACCGCCCCCTGCGGATTTGCTCAGACGGGAGCTTGCTGAGCGGACCGCGGTGGCAGGCTAGCCCGAAAGCGATAATTATCTGACGATTTCGATCTAGGCTGCAGGGATGGTCATCACGAAGAAGGGGGCCTTCCTCGTCGCCGTAGGAGTAGTCGCGGCGTCACTCGGTACGGCGGTGCCCGCCGGTGCCGATCCCTCAGAGGATCCGTGTCAACTCGCCGTCACGTTCCTCTGTCGCTTCATGCCGATGGCGCCTGGTCTCGACCACGACATCGACCTCACGCAAGGTCCTGGGACTCTGAACGGTCAGTCTCTGCCGGAGATGCCCGATGCTGGCCAGAGCCCGGAAGACGTGCCGCCAGCCGCAATCTGCGCAAACGGCTGCACCTAGAAGGATTTCGCCCGACTGAGCTTGACGCGGAAACCTTGTCTAGGACGACGTGTTCCGCGGTCCGGTTCTAGATCGTTCGTGGGGAAACTTGCGAGTGTCTAGGTGCGGGCACGCCGGTCATCTGAGTGGCCGGCGAAGACATGCCGGCGGATGATCGCCAACTCGGCGCCGCTGTCGGCGCCCGGCCAGCAGAGCAGGGACAACGTCAGCCGTGAGATCAGCTCACAGCCGACGCCGTCGGCGACGTCGAGACCCGTCAGCAGGGCGACGCAGTCCGTCACTTGGGTGATCAGTGCGCTGCTCACGCTCCGCCCCGCGGCGGGGCCGGTGAGCAAGGCCGCCGAGACCGGGTCGGCACGGATCGTCTCCAGGGAAGCGACGATCGCTCGGACGACGCGCTCATCACCCTCGAGGTCGGTCACCGACATCGCTACTGACGCGTTGATCCGGTCGATCGCCTCGTCGAGCACTGCGTCGCGCAGAGCCTCCTTTCCGCCCACCCGGCGATACACCGTCGCCCGTGAGCAGCCCGCCCGCA
This sequence comes from Mycobacterium sp., assembly GCF_050701675.1. Lineage (GTDB taxonomy): Bacteria > Actinomycetota > Actinomycetes > Mycobacteriales > Mycobacteriaceae > Mycobacterium. The sequence continues at coordinate 1,288 of NZ_JBOGDD010000860.1, forward strand.
CCGCGACGTCTTCCATACTCAATCCGTCGAGGCCGCAATCGGCGACGGCTCGGGTCGCCGCTGCGAGGATCCGCTCGACGACACGCGTCCTGTGCCGGAGCATCGCGAACGGTGACTCCTTCCGCCGTGATGCGAGATCCCACTCCCCGTCGAATCGGGTTACGTCGCGCTCGACACCGTCAACGCATACGGGTACCGCCGACATGGCGCGCCCCTTTCTGCTCCGCTGCGAACATCCCGCAACTGTTGGAGAAAGAAATATATAGTTATACAT
>NZ_JBOGDD010000861.1:0-5567 GCF_050701675.1 Mycobacterium sp.
GCTCGAGAGTGTCGCGCTGAAGGTGTTCGAAGACGTCCTCGGACACGACGAGGTCGACCGATTCGGGCTCGAGGTTCACGAGTCCGGCGTCGGCCACCATCAGCCGCGCCGGATCGAGCCTGCGCGCGAGACCCCGCTGGCTCAATGCCCGGTCGAGCGCACGCTCCTCGGCACGGTCGAAGAGCAGACGGCGGACGACGGACTTTGCGGCGCGTTCGGCGCCGTTGCGGCGAAGCATCGTGACGAACTGGGAGGGGTGGCCCGAGATGACGGGCGCCTCGGCGTCGACGCCGAGGACGTCGATCCCCATGCTCTGCATGGCGATCTGACGATGGGGGCGCGCGCCGAACCCGATCTCGAACACAGACGCCTCGGTCAGCGCCAGGCCGGTGTATTGCGCCAGTAGGTGGTCGTACTCGTCGATCTGGTCGAAGAGATCGTCGAAATCCACCCCGCTGCGGGCCTCACGCCGATACAGCTTGTACAAGGCCAATCCCTCGTCGACCTTGCGCTTCAGTGGCAGCCCGTGCGCGACGGACGGGCTGATGCGTTTGGTGCTCGCGGTGTTGGGCATCATTGCGTCATTCCGTTTCCGCGGCCGATTCGTCGGCCAGCCGGCTGCTTTCGTCTCGTTCCCACTCTGGTGTCGGACCGGGCGTCCACCTCTTGGCCAGTGCCATCCCGATGTACACGGCCGCGTCCGCGGCTGATCTGGGCCCGTGAACTGCGCCCATGGCCGCGATTGCGGAAGGGGCCGTCGTGTTTCGTGCGCCGGCGCCGTCACCCCCGCGGTAGGGCGACAGTTCGGCTTTCCCCCGGTGGCTGCGGCGCAGGATCGCGAGAAGGCTCCTGATATTGGTGGGCGTCCTCACGACCACCGGTTCGGTGGTGACCACGGCCTTCTCTTCTGGGGAGAATCGGGTGTCGACGTAGAAGTCGTCCCCCGTGATGGTGGGGAAGGTGCCGAGCCGTTGGTGTCCTTCTGCGCTGAGCCCGTAGACACCAGCACCCCACATCGCGAGCTTGTGTGCAGGGATGCGCTGACGTGCTCGGTAATAGCTGCGGACGACTGCACTGGCCCCCTGGAAGTCGTAGCGGGCTTCGGGTCGCGCAGCCATCACGTCTCCGCGCGTCAGCCGGTCGAGGACGTCCAGCACGGCAGCGGCCGATATCTGGATGTCGGCGTCGAGGTAGAGCCTCGGCCACAGCACGGCGGTGGCGTCGCCGGCGTTCAGGGCTGCAGGCTTGGAACCCTGCGACAGTTCGAGGACCCGCGCGCCGGGAACGGTTCGGGCGGCATCGGCGGTGTCGTCGGTACAGCCGTTGCACACGACGATCAGCTCGATGTAGCCCGCGACCGCGGCCTGACTCAGCGGCGAGAGCGTGCGCCTGATCACTTCCTCTTCGTTGTACGCCGGAACGATCACGGCGCCGCGCTTTAGCTGTCCCGAAAGCGGCTGACGGGTGCGAATGCCGGTGGGTGCGGTAAGCATCATCGGATCCCGGACTGGTGACATTTCGACGTACGCCTTTCATGAACCGGTCGCCCCCGCGCCCGAGTCGGATCAAGATGAGACGATTGCTAACTCTGCATCAGCTATGGCTCAAAGGTAGCCATTCGCAAGAAACCGCCCGCGGCACATCATACGTCTTCCAGGCGTACGAACAACAGTTTATGGTTGATGAACCGTCCTCGTGGACGCCCGGTGACTCACACTGGAGACCCACGGACTCGGCTATGGTGTCTTTGTTTGCTAAAACGAACACGAAACGGTCCATGATGGCACGCGAACGTACGGCGCTACCGGAATCCGACCCCAGCGCGCCGCAAGCACACGGGTCGTTGAGTCACCGTGCGCGCCGGGCCGCGATGTGGACCGGTGGGAGCGCGATACTCATGCGCCTGAGCAATGTCCTCGTCATGGCGGTGGTCGCGCGGATCATCGCGCCGGATGAGCTTGGCGTCTACGCATTGGCGATCACCGTGCACGGTTTCGTGGTCTGTCTCGCCTCGTGGGGCGTCACCTCGGCAATTGCGCGGGCCGATCTCGACGCGGACAAACTCGGACCGACCGTGACAACGGTCGCGCTCTTGAGCAGTGGGATGGTCGCCGGGTTGATGGCCATCACCGCCGGCCCGGTGGCCTCGGCATTTCACGCTCCGGAAGCAGCCGGGCCGATCCGCATCCTTGCGATCGCCGTTGTCCTTCAAGCGGTTTTCGCGGTTCCGGCCTCGCAACTTCAGCGGGAATTCCGCCAGGAGGTGATGTTCCGCGCCAGCGCGGTCTCGTTCGTCACCAGCAGCGCATCCCTGTTGTTACTGGCAACCATGATGCACGGTGCGGAGGCGTTCGCCTGGTCCCGGGTAGTCGGAACCCTGACTGTCGGCGTGGTGATCGTACGAGCGCTGCATTCGCTCTACCGTCCGGGTTGGAATGTGGCGTTCATCGGGCCGCTGCTGCGCTTCGGAATGCCGGCAGCTCTCGGTTCACTGCTTTCGCAGCTGGTGCTGAACGTCGACTACGTCATCATTGGCCGCGAGATGTCGACCACTGACCTGGGTCTCTACATGCTCGCGTTCAATATCTGTTCGTGGCCAACCGCGGCCCTGGGGGCGGTGATGGATCAGGTGGTGCTGCCGGCGTTCTCGGGCGTACGACGAGCGGGGGGCGATCTTCGGTCGACGGTATCGCGCGCGGTCCGGACCGTGGCCTTGATCGCCTGTCCCATTGCCGCGTTCACGATGGCCTTCTCCCATCCGCTCATCGAAGCGGTCTACGGGGCCAGGTGGCTTAGCGCCGCCCCTCTGTTGCGGGTGCTCGCCGTATACGGGGTGCTGTATGTCATCGGAATGTTGTTCAGCAACATCATGATCGCATCGGGGAGAACGCTTGCGATGCTGGCCGTGCAGGCGGCCGCTCTCATCGCGTTGGTCCCGGCACTGATCGTCGGTGTCAGGACCGGCGGACTCGTCGGTGTCGGCATCGGGCACATCGTCGTGGTCCTGCTCGTCACGATGCCCGCCTACGCGGTCGCAATGAAGTTCACCGCGGGCGCTGGTTTCCTGGACATGGTGCGCGCTCTGTCCAGGCCGGTGGTGGCCGCTGCGGCGGCCGCCGGTGCCGCTCTCGCAGTCACCGCTGGCTCGTCTCATCCGGTCATCACACTGGCGATGGGCGGTGTGGTCGGGTTGACGGTCTACATGGCGGTGGCAGGGCCGGAGTTGTTGCGGTTGTTGCCGGCAAGGCTGGCTGACAAGCGGATTCTCGTACTGTTCACCACGTGGCCGGTGCTTTCGGTGCGACGGCTGCGCAGGGTAGGAAGCCGCGACTGATGCCTAGGGTGACGATCTGCCTTCCCGTCTACAACTGCGAGGACACCATCGCGGCCAGCTTGACGAGCGCGCTCGCGCAGACCCACGAGGATTTCGACTGCCTGGTCGTCGACAATGCGTCGACGGACTCGACCTTTGAACTGGTTACGGCGCTGTCGGATTCGCGGATTCGCGCGGTGAGGAATCGCGAGAACATTGGACCCAACCCCAACCACAATCGTTGTATCGAGCTTGCCAAAGGTGATTTGATCCAATTCCTCCACAGTGACGACCTGCTGCTGCCGAACTGCTTGAGCCGCCTGGCGCCGGCCTTCGAGAACCCAAGGGTGGGATTGGCGTTCGCACGCAGGCGAATCGAACCACCGGATACCGAGTGGGCGGTCAAATACGCAACGCTGCACACCCCGCTCGAACCGCTGAGTTCCGTGAATGACGGAATGAGCATCGTTCGGCGGTACGTGAACCAGCGGTCTACTGGAAATTGGATCGGCGAACCGACATCGGTGATGGTTCGGCGATCGGTGCTCTTGGAAGTCGGGGGATTCAGCCCTGAACTGTGCTACTGCGACGACATTGAGCTGTGGCTTCGAGTCCTGGCGCGATCCGATGCAGCCTGGGTGGACGAAGAGCTTTCCGTGAGACGCCACAACGACGAAACCTTGACGGCGAACTACTCCGAGAACGATTCAGCCTGGTTGGACCGGCTGTGGGTGCTGTCGGAGTTGGCGCGCAATCGGGACTTGGAACGCCGGTTGAGGGTGCGGGTTCGGCGCCAGTGGGCTGTGACCGCGGCGAAGAAGGTCGTCCGAGCCACCCAGGCGCCCAGGGAAGTTCGCGCCTCGCGATACGGCCAATTGATGCGGCACTTTCGTTGCTCGTTACGCCCGGCTCACCCAGAGTTCAACTCGGGACGGTATCTCCACACTCGGTAGCTAGTGCCATCCGGCAGCGGAAACGTCAACAAGAGGTCGTCGTCCCGAACGTAGATGCTGGCTTTCGGGCCGTAGCCCTGCTGTGGTTCGGTGAATCGCCGCGCTCCCTCCCGACCGGAGGCGGATTGACCGTCGGCAGAGTCGACTCGGGCGTAGAAGCGCACACCGCGCTCGTTGAGATAGGGGCCGACGCCGCCGTTCTCAAGCGCGTCGAGGTACTCCTTCGAGTCGACGAGTCCTTCGAGCTGGACGACGGGCCGGCCGAGGTGGTAACCGATGCTGCCGGCCCTGTCACCGATGGCGATCGGTGAGTCCGCCGGATCAAGCCGATCGATCATGCCTGCGACCTCGGGTGCGGTCGAGACGAACGCCGAGCGGGAATCGGCAGAGGCCACCTGCTCCACGGTCCAGATCGAGGTGAGCGCCAGCACCGACGTGGCCGAGAGCACGGCTAGTACCGTTGCGGCCCTGGCCACATGATTGACGAGGGCGACGAGGGTGAACAGCAGCGATACGGGGATGGCGTAGAAGTACCAGGGCCACAGCTGCCATGAGGACGTGAGACCGAAATATGCCATCGTGCACCAAGATCCGAGGTACAGAATCGCACCGAACACGGCGGACTCGACATGTCCCCGGACGGGTCTGCGTATCGCGATGACGACCGCGGCAACGGCCACGGGTGCAGCTACCAGCCCGAGGTACGAGCTCACCCCGAAGATCCTCGGCGCCGCGAGGAACTGCGCGAAGACTCCCAGGTTGGTGGCATCGCCGAGCGCCTTGGCTTGCCCCGACACCGGGGTCGGCGTGCCGAACGTCGCCAGGTTGACCGCGGTGTAGGCGGCCAGGAAGATCGTGGGAATCACGCCTATCTGCAGTGCAACAACGGCTTTGGTGCGCCATCGCCACATCGCGAGGAGGCCGACCAGTGCCATCGTGACGACGGAGTCCAGACGTGCCGCGATGGACAATGTCATCAGCAGCCCGAGTATCGCGGCGTTACGCGGCGTTGCGGCGGCTTGGGAAAATCCACCAGTGCGTAGAAAGAAGAGCCCGACGGCCGACAGCCCCACGACGGCCAGGCCCGTCTCCATTCCGGAGAAGAAGTAGCTCGGGCCAACCACGCTGACCGCCAGAATCGGAGCGGCCGACACCAACACGATGCCGGCCCCGCCGACCAGTCGCGCGATCTGCTCGAGGATGGCACCGAAGGCGACGAACAGCAGGCAGCTCACGACGGTGACACCGATGAGTGCGGCATGCCCCTGCGACAGGGAGAACACGGGTTCGATGATCAACAG
>NZ_JBOGDD010000862.1:0-9609 GCF_050701675.1 Mycobacterium sp.
GCAGTGAACCGAGCACGATCCTGGCTTCCAGGCGAGCGAGCGCGGCTCCGACGCAGAAGTGCGCTCCCCTACCAAAGGCGATGTGCCCCTTGCCATCAACCCGATCGAGGCGAAACTGGTCGGGGTCCTCGAAATGAGAAGGGTCTCGGTTGGCTGCGCCCCACACCAGCAGCAAGCGCGAACCGGCGGCGATGTCGACTCCGCCGAGGGTGGTGTCGCGCAGTACGTGACGGTAATGGCCGCGGAACGGTGGTTCGTAGCGCAACACCTCTTCGAGAAAGGTGCCGACGAGATCCGGGTCGTCACGCAACCGCTGCTGGACGTCCGGACGTGTCGCCAAGATCCACGTCGCCGAGCCGATCAAGGAGGCCGTGGATTCACCTCCGGCGCTGAACAGCGTGATCAACATGAAAAGCGCAGCGGTGCGTTCCATTACCCCCGAGTCGCACGCCGCCGCGAGGTCTCCGAGCAGGTTGTCGCGCGGGTCCGCAGATGCCCGCTCCAGCTGTTCCGTGAGGTAGCCGCCGAGTTCGGTGACGGCGACACCTGCCGCGACGAGCTGATGCCGGTCGGCGAGTCCCTCGACCAGCTGGGTCGCCGCGTATCCCCAGCGAACGAGCTTGTCGGTGTCCTCGTCGGGGACGCCGATGATCCGCCCGACGATCGTCATTGGCAGTCGATTGGCCACTGCGCTCATCCACTCGATGCGACCGCCCGGTAAGTGCGCGTTCCGAAGCCGGTTGGCGGTGTCGACGATGAACGGCTCGGAGGCGCGAATCCGCTTCGCGGCGAGCTGCGGAACCAACGCCTTCCGGTGGACGGCGTGCGCGGGGTCGTCGGCGGTGGCGAGCACGTGACTCGCGCCGCCGATTCCCTCCATCTCGAAGGCGGCCACCGTGCCGTCGGGCTGGTACGACATGGTCGCCGTCAGATTCGAGGAGAAGTCCTCGGGGCGAGCGATCACGTCATTGACCGCGTCCCAGCTGCATACCGCGTGGAACCCCGAGTCGCCGATCCGATGCACCGGGCCCGTCGCCAGCATGCGCGCGTAGAGCGGATACGGATCTTGGATGCATTCGGCGTCGAAGAGCTCAAGACCCAACCGGCCGTCAACCGTCATTCCTCCAGGCTGATCTGCGACGACGGGACGCGTCAACGCATTACGGAGAAGTTGAACGACGTCGCGGAGGACTCCGGCGCCCGCTGTCTCAGCGATCGCCCCCCACCTGCCCGAAGGCTGAGACGTAACGGCAGAATCGTCTCACGGTGAGAATTCATCACCCTCGTGACGCATGGCGGGAAAGGTTCACCAATGGCTCGAGACGACTGGCTGGTCGGTGGTGATCGGCGCGCAGCCGCTGCCGACCGCATCTACGACATTGCCACCGACCTCGTCGCTCAACGGGGACTCGCCGCCCTGGACATCGACACCTTGGCCGCTCGAGCACACTGTTCGCGCGCGACCATCTACCGCCACGTCGGCGGTAAGACGGAGATCCGCGATGCCGTCGTCCTCCGTGGCGCGGGACGAATCGTTGACACTGTTCGGCGCACCGTTGCGGGCATGACCGGCCCTGACCGAGTCGTCACCGCCATCACCGTTGCGCTCGAACAGATCAGGTCCGACCCACTCGGGCAACTGATGGTCAGCCACCCGACCATGCTCGGACGCACCGACCTACCAGCGTCACCCGTGATCGCCGGTCTGGCCGCCGAGCTGACCGGAATCGCCGCGGACGATCCACGGGCTGCCCAGTGGATCGTCCACCTGGTGTTGTCGTTGGTGCATCAACCCATCGGGGACAGTCAAACGGAACGCGAGATCTTGGAGCGCTTCGTCGCACCCGCCTTCGAGCCCCGCGGCCGTTAGAACGGGCTGCTGTTCGACTGCCACTTGGCTTCTGGCGGGCGCGGTCCGAAGCGGCGGGCGTAGTCCTCGTGGAGGCGGGCGTCTCTCTTGCGCTTGATCACGTCGACCAGATTCGGGTCGAGACCGTGCTGCGCCAACCGGTGTCGGCGCCAAACCTTGTTCAACGCAAGCGACATGAGCACGGCCCAGATGTAGATCGGCGCCGTCATCTCGAAGTGCACGTAGAACGAAGCGGGAATCAGCCAGATCGGGGCGAGTACCAGAAGCGGTGGGATCGCCATCCGAATCAGGTGCCTGCGGACGGCTCCCTGACCGGCCAGGTCCTCGGCCACCCACGTGTGCATCGACGCGGGCAGTCGTCGGCCGTAGGCGTACGTGACGTACTCCCACGGGGTGGGGCGGGTGGTGGACATGGCGGCCTCCTTCAGGTCGGAATGGGGTTCAGTCGAGTGCACCCGCGGCCAGGGCGGCGGAGTTGACGCGGGTCAGCACCCGGCGCAACTCCTCCAGCTCGGCCAGGTCGACGCCGAGGCGCGTCACGACGGCCGGAGGGATCTCGAGTGCGCGGTTGCGCAACGCCGTGCCGCGTTCCGTCAGGACGACGTGGGTGGATCGCTCGTCGGCGGCGCTCCTGGTGCGGGTGATGAAGCCGAGTGCGGCCAAACGCTTGAGCATCGGCGAGAGCGTTGCCGAATCCAGTTGCAGCGCCGCGGCTATCTGCTTGACCGACAGCGGTGGGTGGCCCCCGACGGCCACCTTCTGGTGGTCCCAGAGCGTGAGCATCACCAGGTACTGCGGATGGGTCAGGCCAAGGGGTTCGAGCAGTGGCCGGTAGACGGCGAGCACCGCTCGGTTGGTGACCGCCAAGGCGAAGCAGACCTGCTGTCCGAGAGCGAGCGGATCAAGGTCGGATCGAGTCGATGTGGCCACAACTAAATAGTACGCGAATCATTAGCGCACTATCTATATCTCTCCCGTCACGCCTGCCGCGGCTAGCTCTGAAGAGACAGCACCGTGATGTCCGGTCGCGCTCCGACGCGTACCGGCGGACCCCAGAACCCGGCGCCACGCGAGACGTACAGCTGCGTGTCGTCCACGGAGGACAGCCCGGCGAGCGACGGTTGAACGGCCCGGACGACATAGTGGAACGGCCACATCTGGCCACCGTGGGTGTGCCCGGACAACTGCAGATCCACTCCACGCGCAGCGGCCTGCGCCACCTGCACCGGCTGGTGCGCGAGCAGAACCGTCGGCCTGGCCGAGTCCAGCCCGGACAGCGCCCGGTCGAAGTCCGGCGGGTCCGACCTGGACACGCCGGCGAGGTCGTTCACACCGGCGAGGTTGAAGGCCCCGGTGCCACGCCGGATCAGCGTGTTCTGGTTGCGCAGTGGCTGAACCCCGAGCCGCTCCAGCTCACTGAGCCAGGCAACCGGATCATCGACGAAGTACTCGTGGTTGCCGGTGACGAAGAAGTTTCCTTCTCGGGAGTGCAAGTCCCGCAACGGTTCCGCGGCCGGGCCCAGCTCGGAGACCGTACCGTCCACCAGGTCGCCGACGATCGCCACCAGGTCCGGCTCGGTCTCGTTGATCATCCTGACGATGCGCTCGGTGTGCGCGCGGCCCGACAGCGGGCCGAGGTGAATGTCCGACACCACGGCGATCCGAAACCCGTTGAACGCGGGATCGAGCCTGCGCAGGCGCACCGGCACCCGCAGCAGATCCGGTGGCCCGAGCGCAGTGGCCACTCCGAACCCGACCACGCCCACCGAGGCCGCGCCTGCGGCCGCGGCACTCGCCCTGGCGAGGAACAGCCGCCGGTTCACCGCCGACGACGCCGTGGGCGGATCCTCGGCTTCCGATTCCGTCGACGGCGGCCGCCTCGTCCAACCCCGCAGCGCGAGGCGGACCGGTTCCAGTACGAGCAAGATCAGGAACAGGTAGACGACCAGGGCGAACCAGAGGTACCCGGGCCAGGCAAACCACGTCGACGCGGTCACCCCGATGACGCGCGGCAAGGTCAAGGTCGCCACGACCAGCGCCGTGAGCACGACCAGGACGGCGGTCAGGACCCAGCGCGTGCGTCCCGGCCCGGTCGTGTCCTTGACCAGCCGTTTCCAGAGATAGAGGGTGATCAACCCGAGCAGCCCACTGAGAATGGCGAAGAACATGCGCGTCCCTCCGGGCGTCGACGTCTACCGAGAACCCTAGTTCGGGGCGGCTCCCGGATTAGCGTGGAACCATGTCCCCTCGAGTCGCAGTCGTCGGAGCCGGTCTGTCCGGGGCGGCGTGTGCTCGAGCGTTGCGCGAGCATCGAATCGAGGTGGACCTGATCGAACGCGGCCAAGCCCCCGGCGGCCGGATGGCCTCACCGTCGCTGCACGGCCGCCGGGTCGACGTCGGTGCGGCGTACTTCACCGCCAAGGATCCGGACTTCAGCGCGATCGTCGACGGCTGGGCCGCCCACGGCCTGGTCCGGGACTGGACCGACACCTTCGACGTGTTCTCCGCCGACGGGCACCACCGGACGTCCGGGCCGATGCGACGTGCCGCGCCAGGCGGCCTGCGCGCGCTGGTCCGGGCGTCGTTGCCCGATGGCGTACGCCTCGGTGAGGCGGTCGCTGCGCTCGAAGACCTCGACCACGACGCGGTCGTGCTGGCGATGCCCGACCCGCAGGCCGCGCGACTGGCGCCGGACGCCGTCGACTGGATCGCCTACGAGCCGGTGATCGCCGTCGCGGCGGGTTGGCCGCAGCGGTGCTGGCCCGTCGCGGACGCGGCGTTCGTAAACGACGATCCCGACCTCACCATGATCGCCGACGACGGGTCGCGGCGCGGGGACGGCGCCCCCGTCCTCGTCGCCCACACGACGGCGCAGCGTGCCCGCGCCCATCTCGAGTCGTCGGACGACGCGGTGGCGCCGGTGCGGGCAGCGCTGCTGCGGGTGCTCGGCGTCTCGGTGGATCCGGAGTGGACCCACGTCCACCGCTGGACGTTCGCCAAACCCACTGGGACCCACGGTGACGACGCGTTCGGCCTGACGACGTGGGGCGGCCGCCCGCTCGGGCTGTGCGGCGACTCGTGGTGTCCATCCGGTGCGCCGCGCGTGGAGTCGGCGTGGCTGTCCGGGCATCGGCTGGGTACCGAGCTTGCGCGACGGCTGGCGCCCTGACGGTCAGGCCGACGTGCCTGCGCGCCGTGGCGCGAGCTGCGTGACGTCCAGTCCGCGGGCGACGAGATCGGCGGGCACCGCTTGCCCGAGAACCAACGCGGCGCCCAACCGGGCGGCGGATGGCGCCGTCTGAATTCCGTATCCACCTTGGCCGGCCAACCAGAAGAAACCGGGCGCCTCGGGATCTTCGCCGATCACGAAGTTGCGATCGGGCGCGAAGGTGCGCAGGCCGGCCCAGGACGTGCCGATGCTGCGGACGCCGAGAGTGGTCGCGGTGTTGATCGCCTCGATGGCACGCGCGATCTCCAGCTCATCGGGCTTGGCGTCACATGGCGGGGAGGGCGTCTCATCCGCGGGCGAGCAAAGAAATTGTGCCCCTTCGGGATTGACGTAGAACGACTGGTCGACGTCGCTGCAGGTGGGCAAGCCGTCGTCCCGCTCACCCGTTGGTGAGGCCACCGTGAAGATCGTGCGGCGCAGCGGCGTCAAGCCAACCCCGCTCACACCGGCTGCCGTGGCGACGACGTCGGCCCACGCCCCGGCGGCATTGACGACGATGGGGGCCCGATGCAATCGCCCGTCGGCGGTGGTCACGGTCCAGCGGTTCGCACGCTGGGCCAGGCCCACCACCCTGGCATCGCGGTAGACGACGGCGCCGTTGGCGCGCGCACCGCGTACGTAACCCTGATGGATGGCTGCGACGTCGAGAGCCATCGCCCGCGGCTCGTAGAGCCCGCACTCGGCCACCTCGGGTCTCAGCATCGGAAAGACCTCGCAACACCGAGCGCCGCTCAGCAGTTCGGCATCGGAGACCAGCGACACCACGGACGCGTGCATCCGTTCGATGACGTGCCCCCGTCCGGTGGCCGCGAACTGCAGCAGCGGACGTGGACTCATCAATGCCGTGTCGAAGCAATCCGGCGGCTGCTCCAGAAACGCGCGACTCCCCGTCGTGAGCGCTCGAATCTGTTCCCCACCATAGGTTTCGAGGAAGGTCGCCGCCGACCGGCCGGTGGTGTGATACGCCAGTGTCGACTCCCTCTCGAGCACCGACACCCGCGCGGCACGGGAGAGCTCGTAGGCGATCGACAGCCCGGCGATGCCGCCGCCGATCACGATGACGTCAGCGCTGATGTCCACTGAACTCATCGAACCAGCCGCCGCCTTCCCGAGGTACACCGAGCCTACGACCGGTGAGAGACGACCGCCGAGGGAGTCAGCAGAAGATCGGAGGCAGGGCGTCCGATCGAAGGACACCCGCGATCGAACCCGCCAACTTGCCTGGGCCCGTCCGCAGGCGTAACCCGATGGTCCCGCCGTCGACACCAGCGACGTACTGGTTCAGGAACGTGACTGCCCCCGAGCGGACGTCGACGACCGTCGCGAAGGTGTCCTGATCCGCCGTGTCGCCCTGACGGTGCTCGCCGATGACCACGTATGAACCCACCACGTACACCGGCGGCAGCACGTCGGTCACCCGAACGACGTCACCGGTGACGCGTACCAGACCCGAGTCCGGTGACCACCACGCGACGCCGCTGCCACCCCGATCGACCCCGGTGAGCCAGGCGTAGACGGCGCCGTCGGTGGCCAGGCTGAGGCGGTCAGGACCCGAGTGGAGCGCGTCGGCCACGGGCGGCGGCAGCGGGGCGGCGATCTGGACCTTGGCGCGTTGCCACATGTTGACGTCCGGGTAGCCCCGCCGACCACCTTCCGTCCAGGTGAGTCCCGTCGCGGTGGCCCGCACGTCGCCGATGTCACCCGATGCCACCTCTGTCTCGGCGCCGGTGCCGAGGTCGAACGATCTGACGGTGCCGGTGCCGCGGCCGTACTGGTCGGAGGCGAAGGCGGTCCAATACACCTTGCCGTCGAACAGGGCGACGGTGTCGAGCCCGTTGGCACCGACCAGGTAGTCCTCGTCGGACCGCTGCGCGACGGTCCGCACCGACCCGTTCTGGCGGTCGATCACGTCGATGCGGATGATGCTGTTCAGCACACCGTTGGAGCCGCGGGGGATGCGGTCGACGCCGACGACGATCCAGCGCTCGTCCACCGCAACGGACCCCACGTCGTTTCGGTTGGGCTCGGGAACCTGGTAGATCTCGGTGACGGTCTTGTCGGCTCCGATCACCAGCAGGTCGCGGGTGTCACCGTTGTCGCGGACGGCGACGACCTCGCCGGCCGGTCCCACGGCGAGCACTTCGGTGGACACTCCGCCGGTATTGACCGCGCTGTCCTCGACCGCCTGCCCCCAAGCCGCAGGCAGTGCGGCCACACAGGACGGGCGGGCGGCCAGTGCCTGCTCGGCGGGCGTCGTCGACGGTGTTCCCGTCGGCGTCGCGCCGTGGTCGGCATCGCATGCCGTCGTCAGCACCTGTGCCGCGACCGTCAGGACCGCCAACACCGTGACTGCGAAGCTCGCGCGGGCACCCCTGGTCGTCACGCCGACCTCCCCAGCTCAGTGACTCGCGTTCAAGTGTGCACCGGGGGCAATCGCGCGGAGAGCGCTTCCTCCTGGCTGCACTGGTTTTCGTGACGCCACGGAGCCGGCGATGGCTAGGCGGTGCCGGCGGCCGGCCCGGGGATGGCGTCGGTCGACTTGGAGTTCACCGCGGACAGGTCGCAGTTCGGCCAGGTATACGGCTGCTCTGACGGAGTGCCGTTGCCGAGCAGGTACGTGCGGTCGGTGCGGTTCGAACGGGCGATGGCACTGAACCAGGTCGCCAGGGTGCTGATGCGGTTCTGCAGGCCGGTGAGGAAGGCGATGTGGACGAAACCCCAGCCCACCCAACCGGGAAAGCCGGTCAGTTTGATGGGGCCGGCCTGCAGCAGGGCATGCCCGCGGCTGATGTAGGCCGCCGAGCCGAGGTCTCGGTAGCGGTAGGGCTTGCGGGGCGTGCCTGCGAGGTCGTGCCGGATGGAGGCGGCGGCGTGCAGGCCGCCCTGCATGGCGTTCTCGGCCACACCGGGCAGGTGATCGCGGCCAACGAGGTCGCCGATGACGAAGATCTCCGAGTGACCGGGCACGGTCAGGTCGGCGTCGACTGCGATCCGCCCCGCGTGATCCGACGAGGCGCCAAGTACCTCGGCGACGTGGCGCGCGAATGGCACGGCCTCGACGCCTGCGGTCCACAGCACGGTACGCGCGGCGTACTCCTCGTCCGGACCGCTGGCCTTCGGTGAGATGGTCACGCCGTCGCGACGGACGTCGGTGACGTGCACGTCCATCCGCAGCTCGACGCCCAGATCTTCCAAGACCTTGGCGGCCTTGCCCGCCAGTTTTGGCGCGAAGCTCTTGACCAGGCGATCGCCGCCATCGAACAGCAGCACCCTTGCTTCCTCGGGCTCGATGCTGTGGAACTCGTTGGCCAGGGTGCGGGTGGCCATCTCCCGGATCTGCCCTGCCAGCTCCACCCCGGTGGGTCCGCCACCCGCGACGACGAAGGTCAACCAGGCGGCGCGCTCCGGTCCCGGGGGTAACGTTTCCGCAATCTCGAAGGCGCCGAACAGCCGCCTGCGGACCGACAGTGCGTCGTCGAGGGTCTTCATCCCCGGCGCCCATTGCGCGTATTCACCGTGGCCGAAGTACGACTGCTGCATCCCGACCGCAACGACCAGGACGTCGTAGTCGAGGGTGAAGGTGGTCTCATCGGGACGGCGGGCGGTGACCCGGCGCGTGTCGGGATCGAGGGCGATCGCGTCACCGAGCAGGGTGGTGACGTTGCGGTGGCGCTCCAGCTCCTCGCGCAGCGAACGGCTGATCTGCCCGACGCTCAGCGTCCCGGTGGCGCACTGATAGAGCAGCGGCTGGAAGACGTGGCACGCTGCGCGGTCGAGCAGCGTGACGTCGACGTCGGCACCGCCAAGGCGGCGAGCGCAGAACAAGCCGCCGAAGCCGCCCCCGATGATCAGAACCTTTGTGCGACCTTTGCTCACCGTTCCGAGGCTAGACGCGACGGGACGACCACACATCCCTCAACACCCCGGACTTCATCCTTTGTGACCGGTGACCTGCTCGGTGGGTGACGGCAGGTTTAACCGGGAGGTAACGGTGAACTCTTGCCGATGGCGTGCAACCGTGGAAACGTGACGGATTGTCAACAAAACTACGACTTTGCGACGTAAGTCACCACCCGCTCCCCCGCGAGGTGACCGACGGGACTCAGAGTCGATGGACGAGGAGGATCCCGTGGGTTCCGAACAGGCTCATCCGACCGAAATCGTGTCGTCGCCGAGTGTCGTGCGGAAAGCGGTCGCAGCGTCCGCGATTGGCAACGCCACCGAGTGGTTCGACTACGGCATCTACGCCTATGGCGTGACCTACATCTCCGCGGCGATCTTCCCAGGGGACACCAGCACCGCGACGCTGCTGGCGCTGATGACGTTCGCCGTTTCGTTCCTGGTCCGGCCCCTCGGTGGCTTCGTCTGGGGCCCGCTGGGTGACCGGCTCGGCCGCAAGAGGGTGCTGGCGATCACCATCCTGATGATGGCCGGCGCAACCCTGTGCGTCGGGCTGGTGCCGTCGTACGCCACGATCGGGCTGTGGGCACCGATCCTGCTGGTGCTGCTC
>NZ_JBOGDD010000863.1:0-4876 GCF_050701675.1 Mycobacterium sp.
CCCCAACGCACCGCCGGACCCGAACGCTCCGCCGCCGGATCCCAACGCGCCGCCACCACGACCTGGTCTTGGTGTCCCCGTGCCGGTGACCGACGCGCCGCCCGAGATGATGCCAGCGGGCTGATGCGCACTGGCCTCGCAATCGACTGAGGAACGTGCACCTTTCGCACGTCGAATCGTTACCCTCTGCGAGTAGACCGGACGGTGACCCAGCGGCTGCGCTGGGTCGGTCGGCGACAGGCAGGAG
Organism: Mycobacterium sp.; assembly: GCF_050701675.1. GTDB lineage: Bacteria > Actinomycetota > Actinomycetes > Mycobacteriales > Mycobacteriaceae > Mycobacterium. Next base: position 248 of record NZ_JBOGDD010000863.1, read on the forward strand.
TTCGTCATGAACATGATTGCGGCAACCGAGTTTCTGGCGTTTGCTCCGCCGACCGCAGTGGGTTGGCTTGCCTACATCATCATCGGCGGCATCGCCGGCTGGCTGGCGGGCAAGATCGTCAAGGGTGGCGGCTCGGGCATCCTTTTGAACATCGTCATCGGCATCATCGGCGGCTTCATTGGCGGCTTCCTCCTGGAGAAGCTGGGCGTCGATGTGATTGCCGGACGCAAGTGGTTCACATTCTTCACCGCGCTCATCGGGGCCGTGATCCTGCTGTGGATCGTCGGCCTTGTCAGGCGCAGCACCAGCAAGCGGTAACCGGCCCGCCCTACATCGCGGCCAGTACGCCGCGCATCTGAGCTCCGACGGTCCCGCGACCCCCGCGGTACACGGGGCTGCGGCCGTCGCCGAGCAGGATGCGCAACCGTGCCATCCCCCGCGCGCGGACCGGCTGCGGATCTGCCAGCCGCGACAGCACGTCGTCGATGACGTCCGCCGACGTGCGGATCGCCTCGCCTTGGATGGGAACGCGCGTGCCTGCACCGACGCCTGCGCCGTCGTCGAGCAGGCCGGCCTCCCGAAGCAGGAACACGAGCGCATTGGTCATGTCCTCGCGCTCTGCCTGCGACGTCAAGCGAACGTAGTGCGCGGCGAGCGGGCTGCCCGCGGTGACCGTGGCGCCGGCCTCCAACTGCTGGTCGTAGCGCGCAGCGAACAGTCGCGCCCACATCCGGCTCGACAACGGCACGTCGGCAGGCTCGTGTCGGCGGAGTGCCCGGTCGGTCGTGTCGTCGGTGGCGTCCGTTCGGATGCCGTTGCGCAATGTCATCGCCATCTCCTCAATTCGTGACCTGTGCAGAGGTTATACCGGTCACTAGTGACCAGTCAAGCTTTAATACCAGTCACGTAAGGTCTAGGATGTGTCCATGACGTCGCACGGTATCCAGTGGAGTGGAGACACCGAGTCGAAACCCGCACCTGGTGCCCTGCGCCGCGTGCAGTCACTCATCAACACCCTTGATCTGGAATCGGGTCAGGACCGGCTGGCGGCTGTCGACGATGCCCGTCCATGGCTCGTCGACAACGGCCTGCTCTCGCCCGATGCCACGCCGGGGCCCGACGTACTGCGCCTGATCGCGGGGGTCAGGGAGGGGCTGCGCGCCCTGGTGATCCACAACTCGGGCGGCCCGGTTCCCGATCCGGCGACGATCGCGCCACTGCACGAGGTCTCCGAGGGCAGTCCGGTTCGAGTCGTCGTCGACGAGCACGGAGGCATGGCCCTGTCCGCCGGTGACGGGTCGGTGGGCTCGCGGCTGCTGGCGCTGCTGCTGATCGTCAAGGATGCCCAACTCGACGGCACCTGGACCCACATGAAGGCCTGCGCGAACGACGACTGCCGATGGGCGTTCTACGACCACTCGCGCAACCACGGTGGGACCTGGTGCGACATGGCGGCCTGCGGAAACAAGCTCAAGAACCGCGACTTCAGGGCCAGGCGCCGCCAGCCCACCGGCTAAGTCGACAGGTGCCAGACCAGCGCTGCCGCGAGTGCGCCGAGCCCGTTGAGTGACCAGTGCAGTGCGATCGGTGCGATCAGACTGCCGCTGCGCCTTCGCAGCCAGGTGAACACGAAACCCGCTGCTCCGGTGGCGATCACCGCCATCACCACGCCCGCGACCATGCCGACCACCCCGGCACCGAAGAGCTTGGTGAACCCGACGTTGCCGCTGGTCAAGCCGAAGGACGTGGCGATGTGCCACATCCCGAACAGCAGCGAGCCTGCCGCTGCCACGCCGCGAAACCCCCAGGCCCGGTCCAGGGCTCCGTGTAGTACGCCGCGGAAGGCCAACTCCTCGGGGATCACGGTCTGCAGCGGAATGATGATCATCGAGGCGAGCAATGCGCCGGACAGCGTGGCGTAGTGGTCGTTCAAGAACATGGGTCGCGTCCACGGCAGCAGCGCACCGATGACGATGACGGTGCCGACGAACGCGACCGCCCCCAGCGCGTACCAGATGCCGGATCTCCAGTGGTCGCGCCCGAGCCCGAGTTCGCTCCACCCGAGACCCCTCGACCGCACCAGCAGAACCAGCCCGATCGCTGCGGCGGGTACCACGACGAAGTTCGCGAGCGGGGTGGTGAAGTGGGCGATGAGATTGGTCAACGCCAGGACCACGACCACGACGCCGATGTCGACGTACACGCGGAAGTGATGCAGTGCCGACAGCTGACCGATCAGCGGGTGGGGTGGCGCATGCACGGCACAACCCCCCGTCGCTTCGCTCGCCACGGCGCTGACATCAGACATAACTGAATCAGCATACGTGCCATCGGGTATGCCCAGGTCAGAGACGGACAAACTGTGCCAAGGGCCACTCACCGTCGGGTAGCCGGGAAATGAAATTCGAGAGCTGCTCCGCGCGGGCAGCCGGATGGAGGAGTTGGATGGCCAGGAGAGCCTCGCACTGACGCCGGAGGAGGCCGGAGGAGGGTGTTCGCCATGACCGCCGAGAAGAGTGCCGGATCGACCGCGTGGCGTTCCGCCGACCCCCACCCGTTGAGCGACGAGACCGTCGCCACTCTGGACGGCTGGTGGCGCGCCGCCAACTACCTGTCGGTGGGTCAGATCTATCTGCTGGACAACCCATTGCTGCGCACGCCACTCTCGCGCGACGACGTGAAGCCCCGACTGCTGGGGCACTGGGGCACCACACCCGGCCTCAACTTCATCTATGCCCACCTGAATCGGGCGATCAAGGCGCGCGAGCAGTCGACGATCTACGTCACCGGTCCGGGCCACGGCGGTCCGGGGCTGGTGGCGAACGCCTACCTGGACGGAACCTATTCGGAGGTCTACTCCGACATCACCGGTGACCTCGAGGGCCTGCGCAGGCTGTTCCGCCAATTCTCATTCCCAGGAGGCATTCCGTCCCACGTCGCACCCGAGACGCCGGGGTCGATCCACGAGGGCGGCGAGCTCGGCTATGCCCTCTCGCACGCCTACGGCGCCGCCTTCGACAATCCGGATCTGCTGGTCGCCGCGGTCGTCGGGGACGGCGAGGCGGAGACCGGAGCGTTGGCCACCAGTTGGCACTCCAACAAGTTCACCAACCCGGCACGGGACGGCGTGGTGCTGCCGATCCTGCATCTGAACGGCTACAAGATCGCCAATCCGACGGTGCTCGCCCGCATCCCGGAGGACGAGTTGCGCAGCCTGATGATCGGCTACGGACACCGGCCGCACTTCTTCGAGGTGGCCGACGATCCCGATGCCGAAGAGCCGGCCGACGTCCACCGGCGGTTCGCGGCGCTGCTCGACGAGGTGCTCAACGAGATCGCCGAGATCAAGGCGTCCGCTTCGACGGGCAATGCGGAGGACGTCGCGCGACCAGCGTGGCCGATGATCGTCTTCCGCACTCCGAAGGGGTGGACGGGACCCGCCTACATCGACGGCAGGAAGACCACCGGATCCTGGCGCGCACACCAGGTTCCGCTGGCCAACGCCCGCGACACCCCCGAGCACCTCCAGGTGCTGGCGGACTGGTTGGGCTCATACCGGGCCGAGGAACTCTTCGACGAGAACGGCGCCCTCGACCCGAAGATCGCCGCCCTCGCGCCCGCGGGCACGCTGCGGATGAGCGACAACCCGCACACCAACGGCGGACTGCTGCTCAAGGATCTGCGGCTGCCCGACTTCCGTGAGTACGCCGTCGACGTGCCTGCCCCCGGCGCAACGGTGGCCGAGGCCACCAGGGTGCTTGGCGGCTGGCTCACCGACGTGGTGCGGCTCAACCCCGACAACTTCCGCATCTTCGGGCCCGACGAGACCGCGTCCAACCGTCTGCAGGGCGTGTTCGACGCGACCGACAAGCAGTGGAACGCCGATTACCTATCACCCGAGGTCGACGACCACCTGGCCCGCGTCGGACGGGTGGTCGAGATGTTGTCCGAACACCAGTGCCAGGGGTGGCTCGAAGGCTATCTGTTGACCGGGCGGCACGGTCTGTTCAACTGTTACGAGGCGTTCATCCACATCATCGACTCGATGTTCAACCAGCACGCCAAGTGGCTCAAGGTGACCAACCACATTCCGTGGCGTCGACCCATCGCGAGCCTGAACTACCTCCTGTCCAGCCATGTCTGGCGCCAAGATCACAACGGGTTCAGCCATCAGGACCCCGGATTCATCGATCACGTGGTCAACAAGCGCGCCGAGGTCGTGCGGGTCTACCTACCGCCGGACGCGAACACGCTCCTGTCCACCTACGACCACTGCCTGCGCTCGCGTCAGTACGTCAACGTGGTCGTCTCCGGCAAGCAGCCTGCGCCGAACTACCTCACGATGGACGAGGCCGTCGCGCACTGCACCAGGGGACTGGGCATCTGGGCGTGGGCGGGCAGCGAGATACTGGGTGAGGAGCCGGACGTCGTGGTCGCGACGTGCGGCGACGTCCCCACTCTCGAGGGTCTCGCGGCGGTGGACCTGCTCAAGCAGAAGCTCCCCGACTTGTCGATCCGGTTCGTCAACGTGGTGGACCTGATGCGGCTACAGGACGAGGGGGAACATCCGCACGGACTGTCCAATCAGGCGTTCGACATGGTGTTCACCCGCGACAAGCCGGTCATCTT
>NZ_JBOGDD010000864.1:0-4207 GCF_050701675.1 Mycobacterium sp.
CAGTGCCATCGCGCCGAGGAACACGATCGCCGCACCGAGACCGTAGAAATAGGTGAGCTCGAGCCAGGCCGCCTTGGTCTCGGTCTCGGCGACCGGCCTACCGATCTCGCCGATGGTCAGCGTCGTGGCCACGACACGGCCGACGACGAACCCGGCGCCCGCGACCACGCTGAGCCATCCGCCGAGCATTGCCGTGGCACGGTTCTGCGACTGCACCAGCAGGAGCCCACCGACCACGGCGACGACGCCGGGCAGCACCTCGAGCCAGCCGCGGGCCGCGCTCCAGGCGGCACCCTGCCCCTGGTCGTAGGCGAAGTCGAACGCCGGGCCCAGGAAGGGAACCAGTGCGCCCCACGCGCCAAGAACGATCACCAGAAGTCCACTTGCTGCGCCGCGGCTGCGCGGTATGACCAGCCTGCCGCCGCGATCGCGTTCACTCGAAACGACCTGAGTCATGATGGCCTCCTAATTCGCGATTCGGGTACCCAATCCCGACGAATCCGTAACGCGCGGCGATTGGCACCGGGGTGTGGATGGTCATGTCCCCGGCGCTCCCGATTTTCGATCCCATCGGGATACCGCGACGCTGGCGACGCCCACCGACGTAGCTACGAAGATGGCCGTCGTGCATCGTGGCGATCTCTCGACGTCATTGGGCGGCGGGGAGCCGTCGCCGGCATCGCTCGCGGCAAGGTGAGACAGCCGATCGCAGTGGCTGATTCCGCGTCGGGAATCGGGCAGGTGCCGCCCCGATTTCGTCCTGCGGGCGACTGCGCCGACGCACTCTTGCCGACCTCCGGCAAACTGCTTGCCCTTCTTGTACCATCCCACGAGGGGACCATCTGCTTGCCTAGGCCGACAGCGCTCGTGGGGGCATTGGTCGACGAAAAGCAAGGGCAACACAAAACGTGGACTGGATTCGCCGTTGGTGGCGGCAGCCCGATCACTATCAGTGGCTGTCCGACTATCTGGCTGCCCGCAAGCAGTTGATCTTCACCCGTTACATGATGGCTGCCGTCGTGGCCACGCTCGGCGTGCCCCCGATCCTCATGTTGTGGAGCCCTGCCGGCGCACACGATTCGGCCACTCGCGCCACCTCCATCATCATCGCGGTGGGGTGCGGGGTCGTGGCGCTGCTGTGGGCCACGAAGTGGCCGAGCCGCCGCCAGTCGTCGCTCTTCGCGATCGTGGCGGCCATCGCCATCGCCATCACCTGCCTCGCCACGGCGCCAGGCACCGGTCTGCAGGGTTGCACCGCGTTTGCGGCGCTCGGGGGCTATGTGGCCTTCTTCCACACCACCCGCCACCTCGTCTTCACCTTGGTGACGGCGCTGACGACGGCGACGATCTGCGCCGCTGAGATCGCTCTCCGCGGTGACCCGCTCCAGGCAGTGAGCAAGCTGCTCGTGCTGTTGGTCGGCGTCCTGGCCGTGCCGTTCTGCGTCCAGGTGCTGGTCCGCACCCTCGGCGTCGACGCGCTGAGGTCTGACACGGATCCGTTGACGGGGCTGCCCAACCGCCGGGGGTTTCATCGATCGGTGCGTGTCCTGGCCACTGAGTCGAGTCGCGACGGCAGGGCTCATCTGACGGTCGTGATGGTTGATCTGGACGACTTCAAGCGGGTCAACGACACCGCGGGACACGCTGCGGGTGACCAGGCCCTGATCGCCGTCGGCGACATTCTCCGTCGCTCCCGCCCCGGCGATTCGGCCGTGGGGCGCGTCGGCGGTGAGGAGTTCGTCGTGGCGATGTCCGGTGACCGCGGCGACGCGATCGGGCTGGCCGAGCGGGTCCGTCGCGAGATCGCACAGCCGCCCTCGCGCGTCACGGCGAGCATCGGGGTGGCCAGTGCGTCCCTCTTCCGGGTGATCCCGCAGGACATTTCGGGCCACGTCGATCGTCTGCTGGACTCGGCGGACCGGGCGATGTACAAGGCCAAGCGTTCCGGTGGAAACCGCGTGCACGTGCTCGGCCGCCCGAGCGATGCCTACGCGGAGAAGCCGATGGCAAGCAACACGACGGCGACCAACGGCAACGCACCCTGGACCACCGCTGAACGCGCCTTGTCCGGCGCGGACGCCAGAAGCACGATTGCTGCGGCGAGCATCGACCCGAGGCCGGCGAAGAGCAGCGCCCCGCCAACCCGGATACCGCCGGAGATCGTGAACGCGATACCCGCCGTCGTCACCACCGCCAAGAACAGGTTGTAGAAGCCCTGGTTGAACGCCAGCAGCTTGGTGGTCTCCGCCTCCTCGGCCGTCGTGCCGAACGTCGCGCGGGTGCGCGGGTGCGTCCAACGAAACGACTCGAGCACCCAGATGTAGACGTGCAGTACGGCGGCCAGTGCCGCGAAGATCAAACCGGCAGTGGTCATTTCACGCTTTCCGTCGTCACTCGAACAGGCCCGGTTGTCCGAGGCCGGTCACACCGCTGGGCGGCGTCATGCCCAGATGCGTCCACGCTTGGGCCGTGGCGACCCGACCCCGCGGAGTGCGGGCGATCATGCCTGCGCGCACCAGGAAGGGCTCGCACACCTCCTCGACGGTAGTGGCCTCTTCGCCGACGGCGACGGCGAGCGTCGACACCCCGACCGGGCCGCCCCCGAAGCTCCGCGTCAGCGCCGAGAGCACGGCGCGGTCGAGGCGGTCCAGCCCGAGTTCGTCGACGTCGTAGACCGCCAAGGCGGACTTCGCGATGTCGCGGGTGATCACGCCGTCCGCGCGGACTTCGGCATAGTCACGTACTCGGCGCAGCAGCCGGTTCGCGATGCGTGGTGTGCCACGCGAGCGACGTGCGATCTCGGCTGCGGCGTCCATCCCGACCTCGATGCCGAGGATGCCCGCCGAACGGGCCAGCACCCGTTCCAGTTCGGCGGGTTCGTAGAAGTCCATGTGGGCGGTGAAGCCGAAACGGTCACGCAACGGTCCGGTCAGAGCCCCGGACCGGGTGGTAGCTCCGACCAGTGTGAACGGGGCGACCTCCAGCGGAATGGACGTTGCGCCCGGGCCCTTTCCGACGATGACGTCGACGCGGAAGTCCTCCATGGCGAGGTACAGCATCTCCTCGGCCGGCCTCGCGATGCGGTGAATCTCATCGATGAACAACACGTCGTGTTCGACGAGGTTGGACAGCATGGCGGCCAAGTCGCCCGCGCGCTCGAGTGCCGGTCCGGAGGTGAGGCGAAGCGAGGTGCCGAGTTCTGCCGCGATGATCATCGCCAGTGAGGTCTTGCCGAGCCCGGGCGGACCGGACAGCAGGATGTGATCCGGTGTGCCACCGCGGTTCTTGGCGCCTTCGAGGACCAGCTGGAGTTGTTCACGGACCCGAGGTTGGCCGATGAACTCCTTGAGGGACCTGGGTCGCAGGCTGGCGTCGACGTCACCCTCGCCAACGGTCAGGGCGGCTGACACCTCGCGGTCGGTGGTGTCCTCGTGCTCGTCCTCGTCGAACCGGCCCATGCTAGACACTCTGCTCTTCGCGCACGCGGCTCATCACTTCCTGCCAAGCATGGACAGCGCCGCCCTCAGCGCGCTCGAGGTGGTGGCGTCGGGCTCCTCGGCCAGTACCTTGTCGGTGGCCTCCTCGGCCTGCTTGGCCGCAAAGCCGAGTCCGACAAGGGCTTCCACCACCGGTCCGCGGATGGCGTGGCCACTGACCCCGGCCAGGCCACCCGCCGAGGGAACGGCACCGATCTTGTCCCGCAACTCCAGGACCATGCGCTCGGCGCCGCGCTTGCCGATGCCGGGCACCCGGGTGAGCGCGGTGACGTCACCGTCGGCCAGTGCCTGTCGAAGAGTCTGGGCGTCGTACACGGCGAGGGTGGCCAGCCCGATCTTCGGGCCAACGCCCGAGACGCCGAGCAGCGTGCTGAACAAGTCGCGGGCCTCGGCGTCGGCGAAGCCGTACAGCGTCATCGAGTCCTCGCGGACGATCATGGCGATGATGAGCCTGGCCTCGCTGCCGCGCCGCAGCGTAGACAACGTCGACGGTGTCGCCATCACCTTGTAGCCGACCCCGGCCGCTTCTATGACGACGTGGTCGAGGGCGACGTCGAGCACCTCACCTCGAACTGACGCGATCATCTGGCCGCCTTGAGTTTGGCCTTGTACTTCTTGCGCTGTTCTGCGGCCATCGCCTCGGCTGCCGCCATCCGCGCGATCATCGGCGCCCGCCAGCAGTGGCAGATGGCCAGCGCAAGTGCGTCGGC
>NZ_JBOGDD010000865.1:0-1638 GCF_050701675.1 Mycobacterium sp.
GTCGTGTCCAGCGCGCCCGCTGAGGTCAGTCGCGTCGCGAATTCGTAGTTGATCAGGTCCGGCGTGTAGTAGCCGGCGATGTACGCGCGCCCGGTCGAGTCGAGACGGATTCGTTCACCGCTGTTGCTCTTTCCGAAGTCGATCAACGTCCGTCCGCCGGAGCCATACGTGGGGTCCAGCGCGCCGGTTGTCGTCAGGCGGAGGGCGACCAGGGACGAGCCCAGAACGATGGGTGATCCGTTGTTTGCGTATCCGGTCGCGACCAATTTGCCGTCCGGCTGCAGGGCGGCGTCGCTCACTGCGCCGTATGACCATGCCGCGCCTCGCGGGGCAAGGATCACTCCGTACGTGTATGGATTGCCCGTGTAGCCGGGCTGGACACTGTGGAATGTCGTATCCACGACACCGCCGGAGTCGATCCGCACGAATCCGAGCGCGTACACGTAGACCTCAACGCCGAGCCCGTTGTCGCCCTTGCCCTCGATGCCTCCCGAGATGATCATGCTGCCATCCGGTTGCAGGCTCAGAGCATTGCCCCAGCTGTCCCAGCTGTTGTCGGCGAGCGGAGTCGTCACACGGCCGTCGCCCCCGAACGTCGCGTCGAGCGCTCCCGTGGGCTTGAGCCGGATCACGCCGGCCATGCCCACACCTGGTGAGAGATACACGCCGCCCGCGAGCAGGATGTCCCCGTCGGGCTCGATCGCGAGCTGCTTTCCGCGATCGGTTCCTGCGCCGGCCGAGACCGCAATGCAAACGATTCCGTTCCCGGCGCTGGGTCCACAGGTGTTCCCCGCGTCTCCGTCAAACGAGTCGTCGAGCACTCCGTCTTCATCAAGCTTCGCGACGACGAACTCAAAATTGTTTCCGCTGACGACGCGCTCGCCGCCGACGATTATCGAGCCGTCGCTCAGGAGCTTCACTGAGTAGGCGCTCGAGGAGTTCGCGGTTGGCACATCGATCTTCGCGACGCCATCTCCGCCGCCGAAGGCCGTGTCGAGCGAACCGTCGGTGTTGAACCGCTGCACCGCCATGTCGGTCGGACTCGACATGAACTGCTCATATCCGGCGGTAACGATCTTCCCGTCAGGCTGCACGGCAATCGCCTGATTGGAATAGCCGTAGTTCGTTGGTGCAGCAGGACTGGAAAGCCCACCGATCCCGAAAGTCGGATCCAGCGCGCCAGGCGCTGCTCCGGCAAAGGATGCAGTCAGGAGGAGGATCGTGGCGCTCAAACCGGCCAGCGTGGCCACACGAAGTTTTTTAGACATCAAACAGTTGTACTGGATACCCCCGCGTAACAAGAATCACGGGATGGAACAGGTGTCCGCTAGTCCGGAAAGGTCGCAAATTGCGACCCACCTGTCGCACCGGGTGTGAGAGGTCATCCGCAATTTGCGTAGTTCAGGCAGCGCGGGACCCGCGTGAAAGTAGGATGGCGCGATGGCAGCAGTGGGCGCAGTCGTGATCATGGCCGGGGGCAAGGGCACCCGCATGCGCTCATCCGTGACCAAAGTTCGCCATCCCGTAGGTGGATTGCCGATGCTGGTTTACCCCGTTCTCGCCGCGCAACACGCCGGTGCCGAACGCGTGGTTGTGATCACCGGCCCCGACGACGACTTCGCCGACATCCTTCCCGAG
>NZ_JBOGDD010000866.1:0-3450 GCF_050701675.1 Mycobacterium sp.
TCGCCGACCTGTTCGCCGCCTTCGGCATGTACCCGGTCGGCTATTACGACCTGCGCGAGGCGGCGTCCCCGGTCCCCGTGATCTCGACCGCCTTCCGGCCCATCGATGCAGACGATCTGGCGCGCAACCCGTTCCGCGTGTTCACGTCAACCCTGGCCACCGCCGACACCCGGTTCTTCGACGCCGACCTGCGCGCCCGCGTCGACCGGTTTCTCGACGAGCGTCGGCTTTTCGATCCCGCGTTGATCAGCCGCGCCCGGGTGATCGCGGCCGACGGCGCCTGCACCTCGGCCGCCGCCGACGACTTCGTGGCGCGCGCGGTCTCCGCGTTCGCCCTTTCGCGCGATCCGATCGACGGCGGCTGGTATGCCGAGTTGTCCCAGGTGTCGGCGGTCGCCGCCGACATCGCGGGCGTACGGTCCACGCACGTCAACCACCTGACGCCGCGGGTGCTCGACATCGACGAACTGTATCGCCGGATGACCGCACGCGGCGTGACCATGATCGACGCCATTCAAGGTCCGCCACGCTGGCACGGACCCGACGTGCTGTTGCGGCAGACGTCGTTCCGGGCGCTGGCGGAGCCACGGCGATTTCGGGACTCCGCGGGCAACGTCACCGAAGGCAGCCTGCGGGTTCGCTTCGGCGAGGTGGAGGCCCGTGGTGTCGCGTTGACGCGTGAGGGTCGCGAGCGTTACGACGCCGCCATGAGCTCCATCCTGGGGCAGGAGCGAAGCGACCCGGGGAATGACACCGATCCGGCAGCCTCATGGGCCGAGTACTTCCCAGCCACCGACGCGGAGATGGCAGCCAGCGGCCTCGCCTACTACCGAGGTGGCGATCCAACGAAACCCGTTGTCTACGAGGACTTCCTGCCCGCGTCAGCTGCTGGCATCTTCCGGTCCAACCTGGAGGATGACGCCGCCAAGGCCGATGCCGACGACCGATCCGGCTACAGCGCCGGCTGGATGGCCGGCGCCATCGGACATCACGTTCACGACCCGTACGACCTCTACGAGAAAGCTGCCGCATGACCAACCAACTGACCTCGCTCCCGACCGCCGACGAGCTCCGCGACCGCGCCCGCACGGCACTCAAGGCCGTCGGCTCGGCGATCGAGCTCGGCGGTCCGGGCGGCCACGGCCTACAGGCCAGCACCCCGGTCACCGGCGACGTCCTGTTCACCGTCACCGAGACCACCACCCGCGAGGCCGACCAGGCGATCGCCGACGCGGCGCAAGCCTTCGCGGCGTGGCGCCTCACCCCCGCCCCGGTGCGCGGCGCACTCGTCGCGCGGCTCGGTGAACTACTCGTCGAGCACAAGGCCGATCTCGCCACGCTGGTCACCATCGAGGCAGGCAAGATCACCTCGGAGGCGCTTGGCGAAGTCCAGGAGATGATCGACGTCTGTCAGTTCGCCGTCGGCCTCTCGCGGCAGCTGTACGGGCGCACCATCGCCTCCGAGCGGCCCGGCCACCGGCTCATGGAGACGTGGCATCCGCTCGGCGTCGTCGGCGTCATCACCGCCTTCAACTTTCCCGTCGCGGTGTGGGCGTGGAACACCGCGGTCGCGCTGGTGGCCGGTGACACCGTGGTGTGGAAGCCCTCGGAGCTCACGCCACTGACCGCCATCGCGTGTCAGGCCCTCGTCGAGCGGGCCGCCTCCGATGTTGGAGCCGTTGGGTCCGTCTGCCGACTCATCCAGGGCGGCAGGGAGATCGGCGAGCTCCTCGTCGACGACCCACGCGTCGCCCTGGTCAGTGCGACCGGGTCGGTGCGGATGGGCCAGCAGGTGGGCCCGCGGGTGGCACAGCGATTCGGCAAGTCGCTGCTGGAACTCGGCGGTAACAACGCCGCCATCGTGACGCCGTCTGCGGACCTCGACCTGGCCGTTCGCGGCATCGTGTTCTCCGCGGCGGGTACCGCGGGCCAGCGCTGCACCACGCTACGACGGGTGATCGCGCACAGTTCGGTCGTCGACACCCTGATCGAGCGCATCACCGCCGCCTACCGCAGCCTGCCGATCGGCGATCCATCGGCCGACGGCACCCTCGTCGGGCCGCTGATCCACGAGAGGTCCTACCGCGACATGGTCGGCGCCCTCGAGACGGCCAGGGCCGACGGCGGAGAGGTCATCGGTGGCGAACGCCGCGACCTCGGTGAGGGCTCGTTCTACGTCGAACCCGCGGTGGTGCGGATGCCTGCCCAGACGGCGGTGGTCCACGACGAGACGTTCGCGCCCATCCTGTACGTGCTGACCTACGACTCGCTCGATGAGGCGATCGCGTTGAACAATGCCGTACCGCAGGGGCTTTCGTCGGCGATCTTCACCACCGACATGCGGGAGGCCGAGAGGTTCATGGCCGCCGACGGTTCGGACTGCGGCATTGCCAACGTCAACATCGGCACCTCGGGTGCCGAGATCGGCGGCGCGTTCGGCGGCGAGAAGCAGACCGGCGGCGGCCGTGAGTCAGGGTCCGACTCCTGGAAGGCCTACATGCGGCGCGCTACGAACACCGTCAACTACAGCTCCGAACTCCCGCTCGCCCAGGGAGTCCACTTCGGCTAGCACCTCGGCCGTGTCTGCGCCCAGCTCGGGCGCAGGCCCGGCCACCCGGCCGGGGGTACGCGAAAACCAGGTCGGCACACCGGGAAAGCGCACCGGGCCGTGCTTGGTGTCCACCGTCTCGAAGAGGCCGACCGCGTTGAGGTGTGGATCGTCGAACAGCTCATCGGGCGTCTGGATGGGCGCGGCAGGGATCTCCAACTCGCCGAACAGTTCGAGCCACTCGGCGGTGGTGCGTTCCAGCAGCGTCTCCGCGATCAGGCCATACATGACGTCGATCTGCTTGGCTCGTTGTTCCAGCGTCGCGTACGACTCGTCGTTCCACGGGGGCTTCACCGCGTCGACGAACGCCTTCCAGTGCTTGTCGTTGTAGATCAACACCGCGACGTGACCGTCCTTGGTCGGATACGGCTTGCGGTTCGGCGCCACCGTCCGCGGGTAGATGGCGGGTCCGAGCGGCGGCGAGAACATCTTGCCGTTGGCGTGCTCGACGAGCATGAACGACGCCATCGTCTCGAACATGCTGACCTCCACCTCCTGGCCCTCGCCGGTCCGCTCTCGGTGGAACAGCGCCATCATCGTGGCGTACAGCGCCGTGAGCCCGGCGACCTTGTCCGCCACGATCGTTCCGACGTAGGTCGTCTCGCCGGTGAGAAGCTTCTGCACGGCCGAGACCCCGGATTGGGCCTGAATGATGTCGTCGTACGCGGGGCGGTCGGCCTCTGGCCCGCGGCGGCTGTAGCCGTAGCAGTTGGTGTAGACGATGGCCGGGTTGATGGCGGCCACGTCGTCGTAGGAGAAACCGAGTTTGGCGATCGCCCTGGCACGCATCGAATGGATGAAGACGTCGGCGCTTTCGATCAGCGCGCGCAAAGCCTCAGCGC
>NZ_JBOGDD010000867.1:0-3384 GCF_050701675.1 Mycobacterium sp.
GCTCAGTACTGGTCAGCCCGTGGCCAACCGCTACTCGAAGGTGAAGAGGATCTTGCCCTCTCGACCTTGCCGGGTCGCGGCCGCGAACGCCGCCTTGAAGTCGTCCAGGGGCGCCGTCGCCTCGACGCGTGCCCTCAGCGTGCCGTCGGCGACGAGGTCGATCACTTCGCGGTAGTCGGCCTGAACCTGCGCCGCGTCAGCGCGTTGCGTCCAGTTGTGCAGCCAGAACCCCGTCAGGTTCACGTGATTGCCGATCAGGTCCAAGAGACCCACCTCCGACGGCCGGCCCGACAGGTATGCGTAGGTGACCAGGCTCGCGCCGAAGCGAAGCCGGTGCGCCAGTTCGGTGCTCGCCGGGCCGCCGATCGAGTCGACTGCGAGGTCCAGTGTCTTCTCCCCCAACGCGTCGGTCAGCTTCACCCCGAGGTCGTCGCCGTCGACCACGACCAGATCCCCGCCCCAACTGCGGACCTGTTCGGCGGCCGCCTCTCGGCGAACCACGCTCAGCGTGCGATGGCCGAAGTGCTTGGCGAGTTTGACGAGATACTCCCCAACGGCCGAGTTGCCTGCGGTCTGACCGATCCAGCGGTCCTCGGCGTCGGGGTTGCCGTAGTCGCGCAGCAGCCGCAGCGCGGTCATGGGGTTGATGCCGACCATCGCCAGCTGGAGCACGTCGGCTCCCTCTGGAGCGAGCACGACGTCGGAGACCGACGCGACCACATGCGTCGCCCACGTGCCGTGGCGGTAGCTCGGCAACAGCACGACACGAGCTCCCAGCAGCGCGTCATCGACCTCTGATCCAACCGCCGCGACCCGGCCCACTCCCTCCGCGCCGACGTCGGAATGCGTTGGCGGGGTGAGGAAGTACTGACCCGTGATGTACAGGAAGTCCGACGCGTTGATCGTCGCGGCCTCCATCTCCACCACGACCTGCCCGGGGCCAGGAGTCAGCGAGTCGAACTCCACCAGTGACACCACGTCGGCGGGTCGCCCAACGGCCTCGATCTGAAGTTTGCGCATTGTCATGCCTCTCGTGATGGTGTTGGAGTCAGTCCTGTTTGACGACGTGCAGGGCACACAACGGCCCGTCGAGCTGGATCAGCCGACCACCGTCCCGGAGCCCCCCGACGTAGACCGCCGCGAAGCCGAGCGCGTCGCCGAATTCGGCGAATGCCGAGTTCGCATCGTCGTCGTCGCCGGCGTGGAAGAGAACCTGCCGACCGTCGTGATGGTGGGGATCGGGCGCAATGAAACTGGCGTACATCGCGTTGAATGCCTTGACCACCGTCGCGCCAGGGAGGTGCCTGGCCACCCATTCACTGCCGGTCTCGTCGCCCAGGTCGGCGCGCCCGGCGTACGCCGGCTCGAACTGTGCGAACTGATTGGTGGCGTCCACGACGGTGCGACCGGTCCAGTCGCCGATCTCGGCCGCGACGTCGGGCACCTTCACGAATGGCACCGCGAGAACGACCAGGTCGGCATCGGCGGCCTGCCCCACGGTGGCTGCCGCGGCGTCATCTCCCAGCTCCTCCACCACCTCGCGAAGGCTGTCTGGCCCACGGCTGTTGCTGAGCCGCACCGGAATTCCAGCGGCTACACAGCGTCGAGCGATCGCCAGCGCGACCGGTCCCGCACCCAGTATGCCCACACTGTCGACCATTACCCGCTCCTTCGCTTCCCACCCCAAGCTACTCATTATGGATCAATCAGTCAATAATTAGGGCAAGCGTCGGCACCCGATGACGGCCGCTACTGCGCGGCCGCACGCGGCAGCAGAGCGATGAACTGCTCTGCCGCGGCCTGCATGCGGGACGGTGTGTAGCCCGCCTTGCGCAGAGCCTCCGAGCCGCGAAGGAACGTGAGAACCAGCAGAGCCAGCTGATCCGAATCGGCGCCGGGATCGATGTCACCATCGCGCTGGGCCGCCGCGAAGGTCTCCGCCAGCATCCCCTGATACCTCTGCATCGATGCCTTGACTCGACGGGTCACGTCCTTGTCGGTGGAGCCCAGTTCGGCCGCACTCTTGGCCATCAGACAGCCACGCTTGGCCGAGGCCGCATTGGTGTCCGCCATGTTCCTGATGTGACCCACCAGACGTTCGAACGCGGAACCCTCGGACTCGGTCAGATCCGCCGAGACTCCGGCCATCGTGACCGTGCAGTACTCGTCGAGGGCGCGTAGATACAGCGCGTGCTTGTCCCCGAAGGCGCCGTAGAGACTGCCCCGCCCCAGGCCGGTCGCCTCGGTCAAGTCGTCCAGTGACGTCCCCGCGTAACCCGCGGACCAGAATTGGTCGCGCGCTGCAGTGACGACATCCCCCTCGGTGAACTTGCGTGGACGTGCCATGGGTCGATCATACCCATTGTTAACCGATCATTCAAAAACTTCGCGACTACGGCTTCCGCCGACGACGGAGGACGCGGCTCTGGCCCGACCTCGGCCGTGCAAGGATGGGCCGCATGGTTGGCCAGACACGTCGCAGGCGAGGCGAATTCATCGGTGATCGCCGACCGGCGCGGGTGTCTGCCCTGGTCCTCGCCCTCTCCACCGTCCTGGTGGCAGGCTGCACGTCTGGCGGCATCGTGAACACCGACGACGCGCGACCGACCACGCAGACCAGCACGTCGGCGCCGCCTCCGCTGCCCGCACCAGCCAACAACGACAATCTCGCGAACGCCTTCGACTACGCCGCACAGCAGAACGGCGAGTTGGGCTACTACTTCACCAGCCCGAGCAAGCGTTGGGTGTGTGCCGTCATTCCGCGGGAGACGGCCGGTTGCCAGTCGTCGACGGGCTCGACCATCCCCATCAAGGGCGCCCCGGACACCGTGGCGGGACCGCAGGGCAAGGACGTCTCTCCCAACGCCATTGAGGTGGGCGTCGAAACGGACCCGCGATTCGCGTCGCTCGAGGGACCCGGATACGCCCTCGTTCCCGGGCCCTCGCCCGTTCTGCCGTTCGACGAAGTGCTCATCGTGGCGGGGTTTCGATGCAACGTGCAGGAGGCGACGGGCATCTCCTGCGCAAGTGAAGTGTCGGGCAAGGGCTTCACGTTCAGCGCCGACGGTTTCACGGCTCAGTACACGGACCTACCCGCGTAGGTAAGCCTCTCGGCTATGACGAGAGCGCGTCGAACAACGTGGCCAGCTGACTCGGCGAGATGTCGACGCCGCACTGGCTCTTCACGTCCTTCAGCGGCTGGACGATGTTGTTCAGTTCGAAGAACTCACCAGGGTGGGCGGTGAAGTACCCCCGCACCGAGGTCCTGGCGTCCGCCGCTGGCACCGCGCCGTGATCGACTATGGCTCCGCCGCCATCCTCGCGGTCGGCGTCTTCTGGTTCGTCACCCGCTCCTACGGTTGATCGCGGGCTGCGCCGCCACCC
>NZ_JBOGDD010000868.1:0-1592 GCF_050701675.1 Mycobacterium sp.
CCACCGCACTGCGGCAGAAGTGGAACAACAGCGGGGAGATCCTGATCTGGATTCCGTTGCCGCTGTTGGGTGTTCCGCCGTGGATGGTGTTCGCCAGCTTCTCGCTGAACCTGATCTACCAGTTCTGGGTGCACACCGAGCGCATCGACAAGATGTGGCGGCCAGTCGAGTTCCTCTTCAACACGCCGTCGCATCACCGCGTGCACCACGGGATGGATCAGCAGTACCTCGACAAGAATTACGGCGGCATCTTCATTCTGTGGGACCGGCTGTTCGGCACCTATGCCGACGAGGTGTTCCGGCCGCACTACGGGCTGACCAAACAGGTTTCCACGTACAACGTCTGGAAGTTGCAGACCCACGAATACGTGGCGATCGCGCGCGACGTCCGACGCGCCGACCGTCTGCGCGACCGGCTCGGCTACGTCTTCGGCCCGCCCGGCTGGGAGCCGCACCGCGCCCGTCTCCCGGTCGCCGCACCGAATTGACGACGTGCGATGTGCCGCCCTCGGTAATGTCTGTGCCGTGGATACCGTCTTCGATTCTCGTGTCGATCCCGCGCTGATCGAACGTTCCCTTGCCGTAAGCGCCTTCGGATCCATGTGGCTCGACATGGCGCGTCCCGAATACCCCGCGCTGTCGGGCTCGATCACGTGCGACCTTTTGGTGGTCGGCGGCGGTTACGCCGGATTGTGGACGGCACTGCATGCCGCGCAGCGCAATCCGGACCGACGCATCGTTCTGATCGACGCCTACCGAATCGGATGGGCGGCATCCGGGCGCAACGGCGGATTCGTCGAAGCGAGCATCACACACGGCAGGGAGAACGGAAAGACCCGCTGGGCAGGCGAAATCGATCAACTCGAGGCCATGGGTCTTGAGAACCTGGACGGCATGCAGGCCGAGATCGAACGGCTGGGCCTCGACGTCGAGTGGCAGCGGACCGGGATGCTCGCCGTGGCGACCGAGCCGCACCAGGTGAGCTGGCTCAAGGAGTCGGCCGCCGACGGAGACGGGCAGTTCCTCGACGAGGACTCCGTGCGCGCCGAGGTGGCTTCGCCGACGTTCCTGGCCGGGCTGCAACACCGCGACAGCTGCGCGATCGTGCACCCCGCGAAGTTGGTGTTCGAGCTGGCCCGCGCGTGCCGTGACGCCGGTGTGAGCATCTACGAGCACACCAACGCCAGGTCGCTGGACTCCGGGCAGGCCGCCATCCGGGTCGACACCGGAGGTTCCGTCATCACGGCCGGACAGGTCGTGCTGGCGACGAACGTGTTTCCCCATCTGCTGCGGCGCAACCGGTGGCACACCGTGCCCGTCTATGACTACGTGCTGGCCACCGAACCGCTGACGGACGCGCAGGTGCGAAGCATCGGATGGCAGAACCGACAGGGAATCGGCGACTCCGCCAACCAGTTTCACTACTACCGCATGACCGAGGACAACAGGATCGTGTTCGGTGGGTACGACGCGATCTACCACTTCGGGCGCAAGGTCGATGCGGGGTACGAGGACCGTCCCGAGACGTACCGCAAGTTGGCGGCGCACTTCTTCATCACCTTCCCCCAACTCACCGACGTCCGCTTCAGTCA
>NZ_JBOGDD010000869.1:0-4266 GCF_050701675.1 Mycobacterium sp.
GCAGAAGGTCGAGGGTTCGAGTCCCTTCAGCCGCTTCGTAAGAAAGCCCCGCAAATGCGGGGCTTTCTCGTTCTCCGGAACGAGTCGAAATTGGTCGCCGCAACCGTCGCGATCGCAGTGGGTGCCAAAACTGTGCCAAAACCCCCCGGCACGGGCGAGGCTTGTCCGACCACGCCACAGGGCGAAAAGCTGGGCCTCCATGGCTATGGCAGTCATGTGCAGCCGCTCCGACAGGTGCCACGACCCCTCCCGACTGCCGGGGCGAGGTGCCTCCGACACCCGTCCAGCGGCGGCGGGGGCGCAGCCACAAGCGTCGTCCAGACCGTGTGACGCTGGAGCCCGACGACATCGAGGCGATCGCCCAGGAGGTGGCCGCTCGGCTCGCGGGCCGCGGGCTGGGGCTCGTGACCGTCGATCAACTCGCCGCAGAGCTGAAGGTCGAACGCTCCTGGGTCTACACCCGATGGCGCGAGCTGGGCGGCTTCAAGCTCGGCACCGGACGCAACGCCCCGATCCGCTTCGACCTCGCCGCGGTCTGGGCTCGCCTCCAGCAGGCCGCACAGCCAGCCACGCAACCGGCCCCGCGACGCACTCGACCGCGTCGCTCGACGCCGGACGACGTGCAGCTGCTCTCCGCGCGCGGCGGAGCCTGTCAAGTCGGATGAGACACTCGCGCTGCGAATTTAGTGAGCAGCCTCCTTGTCGATCGGCTCGTTGATCCACGCGGCGGTGGGCAGCGCGGGCGGCGTCGGCGGGCGACGCACGAAGCGCTCGGGGGTGGCGGCGTAGGCGACGTCGAGGACGCGTGCGCGGTGGGCGTGGATGGCAGGCGCGTGTCCGTGGTGGACGGCGGCCGGGGTCATCAGCCCGATCCCGGAGTGCCGGTGCGAATGGTTGTAGTACTCGAAGAACGACCGGCAGTGGGCGCGGGCGTGCTCGATCGAGGTGAACCGTGCGGGGAACGTCGGGCGGTACTTCAGCGTCTTGAACTGCGCTTCGCTGTAGGGGTTGTCGGTGCTGGTGTAGGGCCGGTTGTGGGTCTTGGTGACGCCGAGGTCGGCGAGCAGGAACGCGACCGGCTTGCTGGTCATCGAGCTGCCGCGGTCGGCGTGCACGGTCAGCTGATCGGGCGCGATGTTCTGCTGCTGGCAGGCCTGGGCGATCAAGTCGCGCGCGACGTGACCATTCTCGCGGTGCTGGACGGTCCAGCCGACGGCGTAGCGGCTGAAGACGTCGAGGATCACGTAGAGGTGGTAGTAGGTCCACTTCGCCGGGCCCTTGAGCTTGGTGATGTCCCAGCTGTAGACCTCGTTGGGCTTCTCGGCGAGCAGTTCTGGCGCGCTGTAGGCGGGGTGCTCGAGCACGTTGCGGCGTTCGCGGACGCCGCCGTGCTCCGCGGCGAGGATCCGGTACATCGTTCGCTGCGAAGCCAGGTAGCGGCCCTCGTCAAGCAGCGTCGCCCACACCTGCGCAGGCGAGCTGTCGACGAACCGCTCGCTGTGCAACTCGGCCAGCAGCGCCTCGCGCTCGGTGTCGCTGAGCGCTCGGGCGGGCGGCCGGCGCGGCGTGGGCGGCCTGGGCGCGGGCGGGTTACGGTGCCGGTAGACGGTCGCCGGCGCGGCGCCCAGCGCGCGACACGCCGGCCGTGTCCCGATGATCGACGTCAGCTCGTCGACGGTCGCGGCGATCATCGCTCGGTGCTCGCGTTGGCGCCCCTGGGCTCGAGCAGTTCGCCCAGAAGCGCGGAGACGTTTCCCTGCACCTCGATGACCTTGCGCGCCTTGACCAGCTCAGCTTCGGCGCGCTCCAAGCGACG
The DNA here is from genome assembly GCF_050701675.1 of Mycobacterium sp. Lineage (GTDB taxonomy): Bacteria > Actinomycetota > Actinomycetes > Mycobacteriales > Mycobacteriaceae > Mycobacterium. Next base: position 1,817 of record NZ_JBOGDD010000869.1, read on the forward strand.
ACGCAGCTCGGCGTTCTCGGTGTCGCGCGGATCGGTCTTCGGGCGTCCCCGAGGGCGCTGAAGCGCACCGAGCGCGCCCGCCTCGTGGGCGCGGCGCCACTCCGTCAACAACGACGAGTACAAGCCCTCACGACGCAGCAACGCGCCGATCTCGCCGAGCCGGGTGCAGGCCTCAGCCTCCCTGACGACCCGCAGCTTGTACTCCGCGCTAAACCGCCGACGCTTGGGCTTCTCAACAAGCTCGGGGTCAGGCGCCCCCGCCGACGAGACCCGCGCAGCGAGTTGGGAACCGCGCTCGCCTTCGGCTCCCGCGATCCCCAACTCGCCGGCATCCCCGTTGATCTCCATGTCCAACACCGCCACGTGCTCCGTTCTCGCCCTCAGGACTCGGTAGTTCCTTGGTCATCAGCGTCTCACGTGACGTTGGCAGAGAGGGCGGCGCGTGAATCTCACGAAGGGTGATCGCTGATGGCCAGGCCCGCGACGTGCGCTGTCGTCCGCCGCCAGCAGAAGCGCGGTATCCGCTACGCCCTGCGAGTCACCCACAACGGGGCTCGGCACTTCGTTCCGCTCGGTCCGGCCTGGGAGGGCTGGACCGAAGAGCGTGTCGAGCGCGAACGCGCCCTGGTCGCCACCCTCCTGGAACGGGGCGAGTGGACACCGCCCAAGGCGCCAGAACCGCCTGCGCCTGTTGTGGATGACGCCCCGACGGCCACAGCGGATGAGACGTTCGCGGTGGTCGCGTCGCGCTTCTACGCCGCCCGCACCAAGCGGATGGACTCCGAAAAGTCCAAGCAGGCACTGCGCTGGCGTCTGGGCGCCGCGATCGCGCACATCGGCGAACTGCCCATCACGGCCCTCGACACCGGCGCGGTCGACGACATGGTCACCGCCCTGCTGAGCGAGCGAGAGGAGGTCGAGGCCGCAGCCGCAGCGGGCACACCGCTGATGCGCACCGAGCGTGTGGCCAGCACCGGGCGGACCTACCAGCAGCGGCGCAAAGGCCTATCCAACGCGTCGATCAACAAGGTCGTCGCGGGAGTCAGGCTGGTCCTGGAAGACGCACGCCGGCGCAACGTCATCAGCCACCAGCCCGTCGATCGCCACTCTATGGTGCGCGCCCAGAAACCGAACCGCAGCTTCCTCCAGGTCGACGAGCTTGAAGCCGTGCTGAACGCGGCCAGCGACGTCGAACGCGAACAGCGGGGGCTGGACTGGGACGACGTCCAGGCGATCCGCGCCTCCGACGCTCCGAACACACACCTCGCCGCCCGCTACCGGGTCAGCGACACCCTAGTCCGCAAGATCCGTCGCGGCGAGCTGTGGGTCGAGCAGCCCCGCCGCCGGCGCAACGACATCCCGCGCTACGGCATCTGGGCCGTGCTGCTCGGCACTGGACTGCGCATCGACGAGCTCTGCGGGCTGCAGCCCGCCCGCCACATCGACATGGACAGCCGACGTATCTCCGTCACACGCGACATCACCAAGACGACGGCAGGCGAGCGAGTCATCCCGATGCTCCCGTTCGTACACGCCGCGCTCGTGCAGCACTACCAGCGCCGACGGCCGCGGCCCGACGGGCGTCTGTTCGAGACACGCGCCGCGACACCCCAGACGCCCGACAACATCCGCACCCACGTCATCGAGCCGATCGTGCGCACCGCCAACGACCACGGTGCCGGGATCGAGCACTGTACGCCGCACTCGCTGCGCCGGACCTTCGCATCGATCCTCGCCGAGATCGGCGTACCGCCGAGGCGGGCGATGTACCTCCTCGGCCACACCGACGCCAAGTTCACGATGGGCGTCTACCAGCACGTGCTGGACCTCAACGACGACAGACTCGAGGCCCTCGAGACGATCCTCGGCTGCACGGCCACTGAGGCCTATGGGACGCTCGCAGGGCGCCGCCAACGCCGGGCAGGCCCGATCGCGCTAGTGGAACGGTGATCCCAGACGTCTCACCGTGCCCCGCACAGGAGCCGTCCGCCTGCTGGCTGCAGCGCTATCCGCGAGCAGACGAGGTGCCGCAGACGACCCTGACCAGGTCTCCTATCGGCCGTGATCGACCGACGGCCCGGGCCGCCCGATGGTGCGGGCCATCGCCTGCTGCGTGCTCTGCAGCAGTCGTTCCATAACCCGCCGATCGGCGACCTCGTCGGCCCCGGAGGGTTCATCGCCCAGTGGGCGCTCGGTGTCGGTGATCCCCCAACGCTGGCGGTACTCCTCGAGCCGGTCGGCCGCGACATCCCAAAGTCGCGACGCACGCGAGCCGTTCGGACGCTCGCCGAGCGCCGCCACGAGGTCATCTGGCGGCCGTCGCCGGGAGCGGTATCTGGGTGATCGCCCGGAGCGGCGAGAGCCCCAGACTCGGCGAGGTCGCGGCGGATCTGCGGAAGCGTCTGGCGGTCCTTTGGTCGGTCCGCTGCCTCCTTGGAGATGACGAGATC
>NZ_JBOGDD010000870.1:0-2543 GCF_050701675.1 Mycobacterium sp.
CCAGCAGTACCTCGGCTCGGATCAGCCGGTGCTGATGGACTGGGCCGTCGGCCTCGCCTTCCCGTGCCAGCAGCCGATGCTGCACGCCAACGGCGTCACCGAGGTCCCGAACTTCCGCATCACCCCCGACTACAACGCCAAGCGCAAGGACACCGACACCTGGCAGGACGGCCTCAACGGCGGCCTGCTGGGCATCAGTGATCTGCTGCTGCGGCAGAACCTGATGGCGACGTACCTGTCGCACGACTGGGGCCGGGACTGGGGCTCGCTGCGCAAGTTCGACACGATAGTGAAGGCCGAGCCAGCGCAACTTCAGCTCGGCACGGCGACGCGCAGCGGGCTGTATTCGCCGGGCAAGATCAGGATCGAGCCCTAACTCAACGCCGAGTGCACGCATGTTGTACGCAAATCGCTTGAAACCCCGTAAACATGCGTGCACTCGGCAACCAAGACGGACCCCTAGGCCCTAAGACCTGCGACGATGAGCTGCACCAGGCGCCGCGCGTCGTAGTCGGGGTCGGTATCCGCGCCGATGCAGAGGTTGCCAACGCCGCGCATCAGCCAGAGAGCCCCGACATCCGCGACGATCTCCCCCGCCCCGGCAGCGGCTTCGAGCAACCCGGCGCACACGGGGACCAGGCGGTCGAGGAAGTAGGCGTGCAGGGTCTCGAATGCGGCGGCATCGGACTGCAAGGCGCGGGCGAGTCCGTGCTTGGTGACGAGGAAGTCGACGAAGAGATCGATCCACTTCGCCAGCGCGGCGTAAGGGGAATCGTTGTCCCGCAACAGGTCCGGTCCCGCTTGAGCACAGGCTTCGACCTGGTGGCGGTAGACGGCGACGATGAGGTCGGCCCGCGTCGGGAAGTGCCGGTAGATCGTGCCGACGCCGACACCGGCGGCAGTGGCGATGTCGCGCACGGGCACGTCGACACCGGACGTGACGAAGGCGGCCGCCGCCGCGGCGAGCAGGGCTTCCTCGTTGCGGCGGGCATCTGACCGTTTCCGTGGCGCCGTCACTCGACACCTCCTGGCTAAACGGAACAATGTTCCGTATGGTCGGTAGAGGAACATTGTTCCGCTTATTGAAAGTCTAGAGGCTCAGAAGGAGACGTTCACATGTCCCAGACAACCGGGGTGCGGTTCGGCATCATGACCGCGCCGCAACAGGTCACCTACGACGACCTTCTGCGGGTCTGGAAGGAGGCGGACGCAATACCCGAGATCGAGCACGCCTGGCTCTTCGACCACCTGATGCCGATCGGCGGGGACCCGAACGGACCCATCTTCGAAGGCTGGACGCTGCTCTCGGCCCTGGCCGCGCAGACCCGCCGACTGCGGGTGGGGCTGCTCGTCACCAGCAACCGCTTCCGCCCACCCGCGCTGCTCGCCAAGATCGCCACCACCACCGACGTCGTCTCCGGAGGGCGGCTCGACTTCGGCATCGGCGCCGGCTCCCGGCCCAGCCACCCCGCGGCCAGGCGCGAGTACGAGGCACACGGTCTGCCGTACGACGACTTCTCGGACTCCGTGGGGAGCCTCAACGAGGCTCTCTTGGTGATCCGGCGGTTGTGGACCGACCCGGAACCGTTCGACTTCACCGGCACCCACGTCCAGCTCACCGGTGCGTTCGGCAACCCCAAGCCGATCCAGCGACCGCATCCACCGATCATCATCGGTGGACGCTCCAAGCTGCTGCTGCGCGTCGTCGCCGAGCACGCCGACCTGTGGAACATCCCCGGCGGCGACATCGACGACGCCGTCGAACGCAGCGCGCTACTGGACCGCTACTGCACCGACATCGGGCGTGACCCCGCCACCGTCGTGCGGTCGATGCACCTGCAGGTCTCCTACGACCAGCCCGGCATCACCAGGGATGCGATCGCCCGCGCCATCGAGGCCGGCTTCGGCCACCTGGTCCTCGGACTACCGGACCCCTACCCCGCAGGCGTCGCCCAATGGATCGTCGACGAGCTCATCACCCCCTCGGTCTGACGTAGACCACCCGGGTGCCGAGGCCAGGATCGGAGCCGTCCAACACTTCGTTAATGTGTCAGGCAACGAGGTCGGCGTTCGTCGATTACTCCGTCAGCCCAGCTGGCTCAAGACATTGCGAGGGATCAGCAGGTGCTGGCAGTACTGGAGGCCTTCGGCGTCATCGGCGCGGTCATCGCCGTTGGCGCCATCGTCGGACGCACCGGTGTCCTCGGCGACAACGCGCGGATGGTACTGAACCGGGTCGCCTTCCACATCGGTGTTCCAGCGCTACTGCTCCTCAACCTGTCGCAAGCAACACTGGGACAGATCTTTTCGCTCGAGCTGTCGCTGTCTGCGGTGGCCGCGTTGGTCACTTTCGGATTGTGCTTCCTGACCTTCGCCGCCCTTCGTTCTCGAGGGCGCGGAGAATCCACGGTCGCGGGATGGACCGGGTCCTACGTCAACGCGGGAAATTTGGGTATCCCGTTGAGCGCCTACGTGTTCGGCAGCACCACCGAGATCTCGGCGCTCATCCTGTTTCAGGCCTTGGTCATGGCACCCATCGGGAT
>NZ_JBOGDD010000871.1:0-1659 GCF_050701675.1 Mycobacterium sp.
ACTCGGGTCAGCGCGTCCCGGACATCAGTCCGATGGCCGCGGCGTCGTACTGCGCACGACGTTTGCGCCCAACCAGAAAGCTCGGGGGAGACGCGAACGCGAGATCGGGCAATCGCATGCGTGCGGAGAGCATTTCACGCGCCTGCTCGGTGCCCCCACATATCGCAATGGACCACAGCATGTTATCGGTGACGTGATCGGCGATGCTCTCCGGCCTGCTGCTGCGGAAGGCCTCGCGGATCGCTGCGACCTGGTCCTGCCAGCCGTGCAGTTCGACCAGCGAGTCGTAGGTCCGCACGGTCAGGTAGAAGGCGATCTGCAGCTTGGCGTCCCGAACGGCGCGCTCTGGATCGTCGTCGTCGATCGCCGTGATGAGCCAACCCCAACGCCGCATGTCGGTGGCATTGCGCCCATTCGATTCGGCGCCGCGAGCGAGCTCGGGTTCGATCACCTCGGTCCACCAGCGGTCGGTGAACAATCCATGTCCCAGAACGCCGTCGGCGACGCGACCCGCGGTTCTCACCATGATCTTGTTGAACGCGCCGATGAGAATCGGTACGTCGAGCCTGCCGAGCACGGGTGCTCGGATGTCCGCGTCGATGTTGTAGAAGTCGCCGCTGAACCGGATGGATTCACCGTTCTCGGCCTCGAGGTAGGCCCTGATCACCTGGATCAGCTCCGCCATTCGGGGTGCGGGATGAGTGGCCTCGACGCCGAACCAGTCCCTGTTCATCCGGGAGGTCCCCGCGCCCAAGCCCAGGAACACCCGGCCCGACGATGCGCGCGACAGGTGCCGCACGGCCGCGGCATGCACGAACGGTGATCGGGCAAACGCGTAGGCGATTCCCGGGCCCACCATCGCGGTCGAGGTGTTCTGTGCCATCTCGGTTGTGGTGACGTAGGCGCTCAGATCAGCGAATTCACCCGCGCAGAAGGCGCTTGCGCCAGCCGCTTCGGCGTGCGCCGCAAGGTCGGGCCCCGGCCACGGCAGTCCCCAGTCCATCGACCCTCACCAATCACTCGACATCGTTTACCTAGTAATACAGGTAGTGTACGCGAGCACTGAGTCGGTAGGAAGCGGGTCGTCAATGGCACCCGTCACGAAGTGGGAGTGGTCCATTCGGCGATCAACTGGTCGACGGTGGTCAGTCGACCCAGCACGGCGATGGTGTTGTTCAGCACCTGCTCTGCATAGTCGGCCGGGGTGCCGCCGACTCCGTCTCGGGGTACGACGAGATTGAACCCGGCCTGGGTCACGTGGCCCGCAGTGTGGGTGATGGCCAGATTCAGTGATACCCCGACCAGAACGATGGTGTCCACGCCAAAACCCTTGAGAACGGGCAACAACTCGGAATCCAGTGTCGGAAAGAGGCCGTGGTGGCGTGGCAGCACGAGGTCGCTCGGCTCCAGCAGGTCGGCGACGACGGCGGTCTCGGCGGTACCCGGTGCCCAGTTCACGGTGGCCGGTCCCAGCGCTCGCCACAACCGCGCCGTACCCGTCGGGCGGCCGCCGAGGCTCCCCTCGTAGGTCGCGTGCACGACGCGGACGCCGAACTGCCGTGCGGCGTCGAGGAGTCGGCGCACGCTGGAGACGAGGTCGGAGCTGTCGGCGGCAAGCGCAGGCAGGACGGACTCAGTGCCGAGCACGCCGTTCTGGCA
>NZ_JBOGDD010000872.1:0-3203 GCF_050701675.1 Mycobacterium sp.
CAGGTCGGTATGGCTGAAGCGGTCTTCCTCGCCCGTGATCTTCGTCTTGCCGATCTCGTCGAGGAGGGTCTGTGCGCCGCCCGCGATCCGCGTGGAGTCGATGGTGAAGTCGGGCGGCGGGGATGACGGGGACACCCGACAAAGACATCGGCTCAGCTTCGCCGATCTGGTGATCGACGAGGATTCTCACGAAGTATGGCGAGGCGACGAGCTGATTTCCGTGTCCCCGAACGAATTTGGACTACTACGCTATTTCGTAATCAACGCTGGGACGGTGCTGAGCAAGAGGTCGATCCTCGCACACGTGTGGCCAGAGTGGCCTACTGCCAATGGCAACGTCGTCCAGTCCTGTGTTTCACACCTGCGGCGCAAGGCGGACTACCGCGAGCCGCGCATCCTGCACACGGTCCGCGGCCTCGGCTACGTTCTGCGAGAAGACCGGAACAAGCGCAACCCCTGAAGGGGGCTTTTGCGGCCATCACTCGGGTCAGTTCAGCCGCAGCACGATGGCGTACCCGTCGTGATCGCCGGTGGACACGGTCCCGTCGTTGTAGACGTTGTCCATCTTCTGGATGCCGACGAGGGTCGCCTGCCCGCTGAGAATCAGCCGGAGGGCCAGAATGTCGCGGGCCAGGTCGTACGAGAGATACCGGTGCGTGAACGCATTGTCGTAGATTCCGGGCACCTCGGTGCTCGCCGCGGCGGTCCAGAGATACCCCGTGCCGTCCGCCGCAGCCACCGGAGCGGGTCCGAATACGCGGGCGTGGTCGTTGGGGAGGACGAACGGTAGGTCGGAATAGGCGGCCTCGGTGTCGTCTCCTGGCAGTTGGTCGTACGTCGTGCCGAGCACGGTGCCGTCGAAGCCGGTGCTGTGAATCGGCTGCGCGGGGAATCCGGACCAGAACATGGCCGAGTTGAGTTTCGCCGTGGACTCCGCGGGGGTCTTCGAGTTCGGGTCGACGAGGATGACGTTGACCGGCTCCCTGAGCGTCTTGTCGCCATACGTCTGTCCGCCCCAGTTGGCTACTGAGCCATCGGGGTTCAGCATCCACTTCCCGACGCTGCCGTAGGGAGTGTCGACGACGTCGCCGGGATTCGGGAGGTTCGCGCTGGTGGTGGTCGGGCTGGTCTGATGGACGACGTTGTTGAGGGTCTGTTCGATGTCGCGGCTGATCAACCCCAACACGCCCACCAGGGACTGCACCGGGGTGAGAGGAGCATCGTCGGTACGCGCACCGGGGGCGACGACGGCGGCGGCCGGTAGCGACGAAACCGTCGTTGCGATCGACGCAGGGGGCGTCGGCACGGTGTCGCGCACCACGGTACGGACCCGATCGTCGACCTGAGTGGCCACGGCGGCAAGGGGTTTGGCGGCGGTGCCGGGGTCGCGGTCGGGAAGATTGCGCGGCGAGTGCGTGGTGCCCCGCGGCCGCGCCACCGGCTCGCGAGCCGCGCGGGCTGCGGGTGTCTTGAGCCGGATGCCGCCGGGATGCGGGGCGCTGGTATGCGCACCGCCATTGGCGCCCAGCATCATTCGCGGGACACGCAGTGCCGCCTTCAACGCCCCGGGTGTTCGGCTGGGGGAATCGTGGGACTGCGGGTCCTTGACGCTCGCATCGTCCGCCGAGGGACCAGGGTCCGGCGCGGACTGCGCACTGCGCGTATCGGCTGGGGAGTCGTGCGTGGTGTCGTCGGCGCTGGCGATCCCGCCGCCACCGGCGACGGCCGCCCCGACACCCAGTGCCACGGCCAACGCGCCGACTCGGCCGACGTATCGAGCGGCGCCCCCCGATGTCGCCACCCGTGCGGTGGCCAGTGTCCAGTGCGTGGTTGCGGCGCTGTGACGACCCATGACTTTCTCCGTCCCCCCGAGCCGATCCCTCAGGTCATGCCCATGAGTTCTCAGCTAATTCGTAGCGGAGTGAGTGTAAGCACAGATACGGCCACCGTGAGCTCGCAAGTGTCTTGGGTCGTAATTCGTTTGTGAGTGGGTGGCCCTTCGCTTGGCAACGACTATTCGACGGCGTTGAGTGTGCGTTCGTCGTTGATGCGGCGGGCCCGGTCTTGGGCTCTCGTGGTTTTGCGGCGGGGCATCCTCAACCCCGCGGTGTGCGCTGGCCGGGCCGGAACGTCGACGGGAGCGACTGCTGCGGTGGGTTGGCACAGTTCTGGGAACAGCAGCCGACTCCCCGGCGTGGTGACGTGAGTCCGCCCGTCGGGTGTCGTCCAGATGACGGTGCCATCAAGGAGCTGCTGATCGCGCCAGCCTGGGTCCCCGGCCCAAAAGGTCTTGAGCAAGTGATGTTTTCGGCAAAGGCACTTGAGGTTGGAGGCACACGTCGGTCCGTACGGCCACGGAATCGTATGATCCACATCGCACTTGGTGGCGGGTTCCTTGCAGCCCGGGAACCGACACGTCATATCCCGGCAGCGGACGAACTCGGCCAGCTTCTTCGAGGGCGTGTAGCGGGGTTCGGGTGGCGCCTGGCCGGGATGGATGATCGCGGTCAGGGTGGCGTTCAGGGCGGCGCGGCGCGCGACCGCTCCGGGCAGGAATTGCCCGCCCATCATCGCTGCGGGGCGGATGCAGGCGAGTTGGCCGGGATCGGGTGCGGTGAGGTCGGCCCAGGTCAACTCCCGCAGCGGTTTGGAGAACAACGGCAGCGGGTGACCGTCGAGGCCCGGGCACTCGTCGGCGGCGGAGTCGGTGGCAGCCCTCTCGGGATCGTCGGCAGGACCGGCGTCGTCGGGGACCGAGGCGTCGTCGTGATCGTCGGGACTCTCGGCATCGTCGGGGGCTGGTGAATCCTCGGAATCGTTGGCGCCGTCGGGGACTGGTGAATCCTCGGGACCGTCGGGATCGTGGGGTGTGTCGGTCGTTGGGGGTTCGGTGATGGTGTCCTGGTGGGCGACGACGTAGATGACCACCCCGGTCGAGGGTGGGATCTCAGCGGCGGGGCAATCCTGCACATCGCAGAGGCACATCAGGCGGTCCGCACCGTGGGACAGGGCGCCCATCGCGTCGGAGCGGCGTTGATCCTTGGTCCGGGGGTCGGCGGGGCAGACGGTGTCGGCCAGGGCGTTCAGGCGACTGTCCAGGGCGGTGGCGTCGGTCGCGAACAAGGTCGCGAACAGGATGGCCAGCCCGGTGCCGTCGTCGATGGAGATGTCCACGCTGCGGGAGCGGGCCTTGGTGTGGGTGC
>NZ_JBOGDD010000873.1:0-4272 GCF_050701675.1 Mycobacterium sp.
GATCCGATCGGTGCACCTCATTCTGGCTCGAAAGACGCTGCAGCCGGACTTGATCCGGTATCCGACTCGCTGCTGCTGCGTGCGGCGTTCGGCTGCTTTCCCAGTGGCGTCATCGCCGTCTGTGGGATTGACGCCGATGGCACGCCGGTAGGCATGGCGGCGAGTGCATTTGTCCCGCTATCGCTCGAACCACCGCTGGTGGCGGTCTCCATTCAGCTGACGTCCACGTCCTGGCCACGGTTGCGGCAGATCGAACGCCTCGGATTGAGCGTCCTGGCGCAGGGCCATGAGAACGTCTGCGCAAAATTGTCAGGTAAGGGTGACCGCTTCGACAGGGTCGAGTGGATACCGACCGCCGGTGGAGCGGTGCTGATCGGCGGCGCCTCAACGTGGTTGGAGTGTGCGCTGTTCGATGAAGTCCGCGCCGGTGACCACACCCTCGCGATGTTGCAGATCCACCGGTTGCGGACGGAACCCGCCGTCGCTCCACTGGTGTTCCATGCAAGCCGGTTCCGGCGACTCGACGCGGGACTTTCAAGCGCGGCGTCAGTGCCCACTATCAGCAGAATCGCGGGAACCCTTGACCCCGCGGCAGATTGAACACATAATATCGTCTGTGTTCAATCCAACTAATTCTCGCAATCGTGGTTCAGTGGCCGCACACGACCAGGCGACCGGAGGAAATGCATGACCGCCATTGAGTCCGACGCGACGGCCACCACCACTGTGCTGGAGGCGGTCCGGGCGTTGTGTCCTGAGATTGCCGAGCGGGCCGGCGAGATCGAGTCGGCCAAGCTGGTTCCCCCCGACTTGATCGATAAGCTCACGGCCGCAGGGGCATTCAGGATGTTCGTGCCTCGTCAGTACGGCGGCGAGGAGTTGAGTCTGCCGGCAGCCATGGCCGTCATCGAGGAGGTCGCCCGAGCCGACGCCTCCACTGGATGGACTGTGATGATCGGCGCGGACTTCGCCCCGGTGTTCGCCCGATTCCCGCAACACGTGCTCGACGGGGAGATCTATCCGGAGGGTCCGGACACGATGGCACGCGGGGCCTTCGCGCCCAAGGGGGTGGCGATCCGCACCGATGGGGGCTATCTCGTCAACGGGCAGTGGCCCCTCGCCAGCGGAAGCTACCAGCACCAGTGGATGATCGGCAGCTGCATCGTGTTGCGGAACGGTGCGCCCGTCATGACCGACGCAGGAGTACCGGAAATGGTGCTGGCCATGGTGCCGGCGCGCGAGGCCCAATTCGTACAGACGTGGGACTCGGTCGGATTGCGCGGAACCAACAGCAACGACTTCGTCCTCAAGGACGTCTTCGTGTCACAGGACCACACCGCACAATTCTTCGGTCCGGCCACCGTCGACACCCCGCTGTTTCGGCTGCCCGTCCGGCTGACACTTGGTCCCACGCACGTCGCGGTGGTGCTGGGTATCGCCGAGGGTGCCCTTGCCGATCTTCGGAAACTGGCCAAGACCAAGCGTCCGGCTTTCAACCCCACCATGCGGTTGGCCGGGGATCCAGTGTTCCAGTACCGGTTGGGCCAGCTCGACGTTCGGCTGGCCTCGGTCCGGGCCCTGGCGGAGAGGGAGGTCAGCCTGATGTGGGACGCCGCACTCGCGGGCGAGCCCATCTCGCCGCTGGCGGCGACCCGTCAGCGCGCCATGGTGGCGCGGGCCCATACCGAATGCGTCGAGATCGTCAACGAGACCTTCGGATTGGCGGGAAGCAACGCCATGTACAACACCTCCACCTTGCAGCGACGCCTGCGCGATGTCCGTACGGCGGCGCAGCACGCGGCCGCCAGCGCGGAGATCTACACGATCGTCGGCGCGCTTCTCGTCGACGAGGACGTCCCACCGGCTGCGCTGGGTTGACGGTCCACCATGACGACGGTTACCGCGAACACCACGCAGGCGATGACGGCCCATTGGGAACTCATCCGACTGAACCACGCCTTCGCCTTCTATCTGGACAACGGCGATTTTGAGTCGATGATCGAATTGTTCACCACCGACGGGTTGTTCGACCGCGCGGGCATCGTCCACCGCGGGCACGACGAGTTGCGTGAAGGCATGTCCGACCGGCCGAAGGTGACTCCTCGGCACCTGCTCGCCAACTTCCATCTCACCAGCCTCGGTGACGACACGGCGGAGGCGGTGGTCTGCGCGATGGTCTACCACGGGCCCGTGGCGGAGAACGGGCAAGCGGTGGTCTATGCCACGGACAACGGTCGCGTCATCGAATTTTACGACCGGTACGTGAGATCCGTTGATGGATGGCGTATTGCGTCGCGCATCGCGCGTCCGATCTTCACCCCCAAGGTATGGCCGTGACCGGCTGGCACGAGGAAGGGCAGTCACGTGGCTGACGATCACCACGATGTTCTGTCGACCGTGGACGAATTCGTCGACGCGCTGTCGACGGGTAACACGGCCGGACTCGGTGCGCTCTTCACCGACGATGCCGTGATCTGGCACAACTACGACCAGGTCGGCCAGCCGGCAATGGAGGCGCTGGCTGCCCTGGCACCCCTCGCCGCCCTGCAACCGCGGTACGAGATCGCCGGGCGCGACGTAGTGGACGGCGCGTGCATTCAACGCCATGTCGTTCATCTCACGTTGCCCGGCGGAGAGCTGGCCGCCATTCCGGCCATCCAACGAATCGCCGTGACGGACGGCCGGATTCGGCGGATCGATGAGTACATGGACTCCGGTCAGGTGGCAGCTGTCATGCAGGCCATGCAAGACAGCCCGCCGATCGACGCGTGACCTTTCCCTGCTCCCTACGACGAGATAAGGACTCGAAATGCCTGCAATCACGGACAAGTTCACCGGCGAACCCGTCCTCAAGCTCCAGCGCCTCGGCCACGGCACCCTCGAAACCGTGGACATCACCAGGGCCCGCCGGTTCTATGAGGAAGTGCTTGGGCTGGAGGTCATCCAGCCCAGCAGCAGATCGATGATGATCCGGCTCGGCACCAACCACGCGTATGCGGTCGTCGAAACCGGTAAGGAAAGCACGATGTCGATGTTGGCGCACAACGGACTCGATGTCGACAGCGCCGAGGAAGTGCACGCCGCCCACGGAAAGCTCATCGCAATCAAGGACGAGTGGGGTATCAAGCAGATCACCGAGCCTCGGCACATGCACGGCGACACGTCGTTCTACTTCACCGATCCCGACGGCAACTGGTGGGAGATCGTGGCGGTGCGGGAGAACGGCTATGCCGAAGACTTCACCGATCCCGAGCGTGATCTCACCGGCCTTCACGAGTTCGATGGCGAAGGCGGGAACGTGAACTTCAACCACACGCACGAGCCCGAAGTCCGGGCTCGGGTGCGCGAGGTCGTGAACGCGAAGAGCGACGCGTAGTGAGCCGTCTGGACGGAAAGGTCGCCGTCGTCACCGGGGCGGGAATGGGTATTGGACGGGGGATCGCCCGTCGCTTCGCCCGTGAGGGCGCCAAGGTCGTCGTCGCTGAGTTCGATGCCGACGCGGGCAAACGGGTCGCGGACGACTTGAGTGCACTCGGTGGTGAGGGACTGTTCGTGCAGACCGACGTGTCGCAGAAGGCGGACATCGAGGGCGCACTGGCAGCCGCGCAGGAGAGCTTCGGTGGCCTGGACATCCTCGTGAACAACGCCATCTCGTTGACCCCGGACGTCCCGCTCGAACACAAGTCTGACGAAATGTTCGACAAGACAATGAAAGTGGGGTTGTGGAGTGTCTGGTGGGGGATGCAGACCGCGTTCCCGGTCATGAAGGCCAAGGGCGGCGGCCGGATCATCAACTTCTATTCGATCGATGCCGACAGCGGCAACTGGGTGCACGGTGACTACAACACCGCAAAGGGTGGCGTACAGGCGCTGACACGGACCGCCGGTTTCCAATGGGCCCGGCACAACATCTGTGTCAACGCGATCGCTCCGATCGCTGCATCGGCTGCCTTCGAGAAGATGGTGGCCGACAACCCCGCGCTCGGCGAGGCGATCCCGATGATGATCCCGATGGGACGGATGGGCGACCCGGAAGACGACATCGCCCCGGTGGCAGCGTTTCTGGCCAGCGAGGACGCCCGCTTCATCACCGGGGCCACCATCCCGGTGGACGGAGGTCTGCACGTGCCGCGGTTGAACACCCGGCCGCCGGATCCTTCGGTATTCGACTCAATGTCCGGCAATCCCGGGCAATGACAACAAAGTATCGGCGAGAGATTAAGGAGATGTGGGCGTGACCATAGATGAGGTGAAGCACGCTCCGACCGGACC
>NZ_JBOGDD010000874.1:0-1913 GCF_050701675.1 Mycobacterium sp.
GCTGGGGGCAGCCTGGACCGGGAGACGCCGGTGAGGGCGGCAAGCAGCCCCGACAACGGCGGGACAGGCCAGCACTACCGGATGGCCTAGGTCCGGCAAGCATGAGGAGAAGGTGTACGCGAGGAACCAGTGCTTTAACGCCTCTCAAGTCTCGCGCCAGCTCTAACCCGGTGGATTCGGGCTGGTCTGCGGTGCGCACCAACACCACTGGCGTCTCGGTGTTGGGAACTCTGGTTGCGGTTTAGGTCGCTGCCGCCGGAGGCCACGGTGAATGCCTGCGGCGTAGCCGTGGCGATATCGCAGGGGTATAGCTGGGCACCTCACTCCTCGAGCGGTCAGCAGTGAACGTGGGAACCACCGCGGGGCTCCCGAGTCGCCGTCCTCAACCGGGGACGTCGTATCCGGGTTGACGCGTCGTCTGTCGATGGCCACGCGGTGGGGCGGAGGGGCCGTAGTAGTCCGAGCGGGGGAAGCCTCGTGCATGGCGAAGGGCCCCAGCGGAATTGATGTAGCGAGCACGACACGAACGGAGACGCTGGTGAATACCGGTGAGCTGTCATGGCCCGATCCCGATCAGGCGGCATGGCGGGTACGACAGATGCAACGCAAGCTGCACCACTGGGCGGTCGATGATTCCGACCGCCGCTTTGATGATGTGCTCAACCTCGTCCACCACCCGGACTTTCTCACCGTGGCGTGGGAACGGGTGCGGGGCAACAAGGGTGCACGCTCAGCCGGTGTCGACCGGCTGACACCTGCGTCCATAACAGGAGATGCCGAGACGGTGGCATTTCTGAGCCACGTTCGAGCCGAACTGAAAGCACGAACATTTGCTCGGCTTCCGGTGCGGGAGAGATTGATCCCCAAACCGGGAAGCAGCAAGCTCAGGCGGCTCGGTATCCCCACGGCGATGGACCGCACGGTTCAAGCGTCGTTGATGCTGGTGTTGGAGCCGATCTTCGAGGCGGATTTCGAACCGGTCAGTTACGGTTTCCGTCCTCGACGTCGGGCTCAGGACGCGATCGCTGAGATTCACACTCTTGGGTCCCGAAATTATCACTGGGTCTTCGAGGCTGATATCGCGGCGTGTTTCGACGAACTGGCTCATTCCGCAATCATGGAACGAGTACGCACGCGGATCGTCGACAAGCGGGTCCTGGTCTTGATCAAGGCATTTCTGAAGGCGGGCATCATGTCTGGCGACGGAACGGTCAGGGAATCTGATACCGGCACACCGCAGGGCGGCATACTCTCACCGCTGCTGGCCAACATCGCTCTGACGGTGTTGGACGCACACTTCTGTGCGAAGTGGGATGCCCATCGGACATCTCAGCGGCGAGATGCACACCGCAAACGTGGCGGGGCCACCTATCGGATCGTCCGCTATGCCGACGATTTCGTGATCATGGTGGCCGGAGCCAAAGCGCACGCGGACGCATTATGGGACGAGGTCGCCGATGTCATTGCTCCGCTGGGGCTGCGGCTATCGGTGGAGAAGACCCAGGTATGTCACCTCGAGGAGGGGTTCGACTTTCTCGGGTTCGGCATCCAGCGGCGCCGCAAGAAGGGCACGAACAAGACGGCCGTCTACACCTACCCATCGAAGAAGGCCCTGCTTTCGATCATGGCGAAGGTGCGGGCGTTGACCAAGAATGCACGTCATCACGGCCTTGCTGATCTCCTCGGACGTCTCAATCCGGTGCTCCGAGGATGGTGTGCGTATTTCCGGCACGGTGTGTCGAAAGCGACCTTCGGATACCTCGATGCCTTCGCTTGGGATCGGGTCACCCGGTGGCTGCTCAAACGGCACAAGCGAATCACGTGGGCGGAGCTCTACCGGCGGTTCCTGACCGCAAGGCCAGGGAATCGTCCGCAGGAGAATGGGATCGTCATGTTCGACGCCGCCACCGTTC
>NZ_JBOGDD010000875.1:0-5162 GCF_050701675.1 Mycobacterium sp.
GCGCAAGGCCAATGAGGAGGATGACGATCAGCCGGCCACGGGCCGGCATCGACCGCAACGCCAGCCCGGCCAGCCCCGCAGCGCCCACCAGGGTGGTCGCCAGCACCGCCACCGACCCCGTCACCAGCGACGCTCCCGCGGTGGCGTTCGGCGCCACGAACGGCGTCCAGCTGTAGGTGCCGCGCAGCACCTCCGTCAGCGACAGCCACTGCGTGGTGACCCCGGACGATTCGATGAAGTCGAGGAACGGCGGGCTGACCCGGCCAAGCATGAACAGCGCGATCACCCACCACGTCACCGCCAGCACCGCCGACAGCGCCCACCATGCGGTGAACCGCCACCACAGCTTGTTGGGCCGGTGGGCCGCCCACCAGATCAGCGCGGCCAGGCAGGCGGTCAAGGTGGCGACGGCGTTGACCGCGCCCATCAGCGCGACGGCCAGTGCCGACCTGGCGGCCAGCACCCGAACGCTGCCCTGCCCCCGCAACGCGAGGATCACGGGCAGCAACACCCACGGCGCCAGCATCATCGGCAGCGTCTCCGACGAAATCGCACCCAGCGTCGTCAGCACCCGCGGCGAGAGCGTGAACGCGAGCGCGGCGATGACCCTCGAGGTGGGGCTGCCGATGTCGAGCGCCTCGGCAAGGCGCACGATGCCCCAGAATCCGACGCCGAGCAGCAGCGCCCACCACAGGCGCTGGGTCACCCAGCCAGGCAATCCGAGCACGTCACCGGCGAGGAAGAACGCGCCGTGCGGAAACAGGTAGCCGTAGGCCTGGTTCTGCGTCTGCCCGAATGGCAGGTCGCTATTCCACAGATTCGCTGCGCGGGCCAGGAACCGCAGCGGGTTGGCCGTCAGGTCGAGCTTGGTGTCGGGGGAGATCTGCCCTGGCGACTGGGCGAACGTGCACGCCAGCGCGACGGCGGCGACGAGCCACAGCCAACGGCGCGACAGTGGCGGCGTGACCAGGGGTTCGGGTTGCGGGGGCAGGAGCGTAGTGACCGGGGATTAGGCCCGGTCGCCGTACTCGACCCTGTTGAGCACCGACGACGCCGGGTCGCCAGCCTGCAGTGGCGGCTTGGTGTCCTGCTGCACCATCAACGTGACCCCGAAGATGGCGGCGGCACCCAGCAACAGGCCGACCACGATGCTGGCCGCTGCGGGCAAGACGAACCGATCCACCCGGCCAAGGTAGCACCGCACGCGGTGGGCCAGCGGGAGGCGGGTCTGACTCAGTAGAGGATCACGACGGCGTCGCGGCCTCCGCGGCAGGTGATCCATGGATCGGTGCCCTCCACGCCGCACGTGACCAGGAACTCGTCGCCCACGCACGCCGAACCCTCCGAGCACGGGATCGCGCCAGGGGCGACGACGGTGCGCACCTCGGCGCTCGGGTCGGCGGAATCCCAGTAGGCCTTCAGCACGCTCCCGACGAAGGCGCACGTGGCGGGGGCGCTACCGCGCACGCCCTGGCTGGCCCAGCCCCCTCGGCCGTCGATCTGGTAGCCGCCAGAACAGTCCTCGCCAACGGCGTCGACTCCTTGGATCGTCGGCGGTTTCGGGCGGCCCCCGACCCCGGTACTGGTCGGACGTGCTGACGAGGACGGCGCAGCGCCGCTCGATGGCCGGGTGGAGGCATTTGGGGACGCGGTATCGTCACTCCTGCCGCGGGTCACGACGACCGCCAACGCGACGGTGATCGCGACGACGGCCACCACGCCGGTGACGATCCACGACTTCGCCGTCAATCCCTGCGGCTCGTCGTACCGCGGCTCGGGGGCCTGCGGTGGCGGCGGCGATGCGTCGGGCACCTGCGCGGCGGCCATCGTGGGGGCGAACTCCGGCTCGAACCGATCGAACCCGAAGTCCGGCTCGGCGGTCGGCTCCTCGGCCGACCATGCCGGGACGAAGACGGCGGGCATCCCAGACCCCGACGGGGGGTTGTCGAGGTGTTCGGTCGGCGCGTGCGCCGCCGGGTCGATCACCGGCCGCGCCTGGGTGACGGCGGCTGCGGCGTCCCGAAGAGCGGCGGCGAAGTCCACGCAGGCGGCGAACCGCCGTCTGGGGTCCGTCGCCAACGCCCGCATGATCGGGGGATCGAACGCGGTGAGGTCCTGGCGGGTGTCGCCGAGGGCCGCCACCGTCGAGGGGATGGTGTGCGTGACGGGGGGTGCCCCGCTCAGCAGGTGATACGCGGTGGCGGCCAGGTCGTACTGGTCGACACGATCGTCGGTGGGATCGACGGTGCGGGGAATTCCGAAGCCCGTCAACAGGATCCGTCGTCTGGGGGCGTCGGTGAGCAGTATCTTGGCGGGCCCCACGTCGTGATGGGACACCTGCCGCTCGTGGGCATAGTCCAACGCGTCGGCGACCGCCGTGACGATGTCGAGGGCTTCGTCGGCGGGCATGCCACGCGGATATCGGTCACGCATCAACCGCTCGACGTCGGTGCCGTCGACGAAGTCCGTCGCCAGCCACAGCCGGCCCTCGTACTCGCCGTAGTCGTGCACGCCGACGATGTGCGGGTGCCAGAGCGTCGTGGCGAGGTCGACGTCGCGCCAGAAGCGGACGCGGAACTCGGCGTCCGCCGACGCCGAGGCGGACAGCACCTCGATCGCGTCCTGGCGCAGCAGCCGCGGATGGGTGGCCAGGTAGACCTCACCGAGGGCGCTCGCACCAAGCAGACGCACCACGGTGTACCCCGCGAACACCTCGCCTGACCCGAGCGGCATAGTCGCCGAGGTTACCCAGCACGGCGGACCTCGGCGCTTGGGTCGGCGGAGGGGTCGCACGCTACGATTCGCCCCATGCCGCTGGCCAACGGTTCGACCGGCCCCAGCCAACGGGGCACCATCGTGCGGATCCTGCTCGCCCTCGTCGTCGTCGCAGTCGTCGTGGTGGCAGGCGTCTACTTCGTCAAGCACCGCAACGCATCGGCCAATCCGCAGCAGCCAAGCACCCAGGCCGCGAGCCCGACGCCGCTGCCACCGCCGGAGGCGCCCGCCTGCGGAGAGGGCGACGCGCTGCTGTCGGCGCTCTCGACGCGCGACAAGCTGGCCCAGCTGCTGATGGTCGGCGTCACGGGCGCCGACGACGCCCGGGCAGTGGTGGCCACCCAGCACGTCGGCGGCATCTTCCTCGGCAGTTGGACCGACATGTCGATGTTGACCGACGGCAGCCTCACCGAGATCGCGGCGTCCGCGGACCCGCTGCCGCTAGCGGTCAGCATCGACGAGGAGGGTGGCCGGGTCCAGCGACTGTCGAAGATCATCGGCAGCCAGCCCTCGCCGCGGGTGTTGGCGCAGACCAAGACTCCGGCTGACGTGCACGACATTGCCTTGGAGCGCGGGCTGGCGATGAAGAAGCTCGGCATCACCGTCGACTTCGCGCCCGTCGTCGACGTCACAGAAGAAGACGACGACGAGGTGATCGGGGACCGCTCGTTCGGCGCCGACCCCGCCACGGTCGTCGAGTACGCGGGCGCCTACGCGCAGGGGCTGCGCGACGCCGGATTGCTGCCCGTGCTCAAGCACTTCCCAGGCCACGGCCACGGCTCCGGCGACTCCCACCTCGGCGACGTCACGACGCCAGGGTTGCCCGAGCTGAAGACCAGCGACCTGGTGCCGTACGCCACGCTGACCACCTTGGCGCCCGTCGCCGTGATGGTCGGCCACCTCGAGGTACCCGGACTGACCACCGACGAGCCGACCAGCCTCACCCCTGCCGCCTACGAACTGCTGCGCTCCGGCCAGTACGGCGGGCCGCCCTTCGACGGGTTGGTCTTCACCGACGACCTGTCCAGCATGAAGGCCATCTCCGATCACTTCGGTGTCCCCGACGCGGCGCTGAAGGCATTGCAGGCGGGCGCCGACGTCGCGCTGTGGGTGACCACCGACGAGGTCCCCGCCGTGCTCGACCGTCTGGAGAAGGCCGTGAATTCGGGCGAGCTCGACCCGAAGAAGGTCGACGCGTCAGTGCTCAAGATCGCCGCGATCAAGGGCAAGAACCCACGCTGCGGCGGCTGAACGGAGCTCCATCTCTTAGTCTGAACAGATGGCCGGTGGAACGAAGCGATTGCCGCGCGCCGTGCGCGAGCAGCAGATGCTCGACGCCGCCGTGCAGATGTTCTCGGTGAATGGCTATCACGAGACGTCGATGGATGCGATCGCCGCGCAGGCCCAGATCTCCAAACCGATGCTGTACCTGTACTACGGCTCCAAGGAGGAGCTGTTCGGCGCCTGCCTCGACCGCGAGCTGGGCCGGTTCGTCGACTCGGTGCGTGCCGACATCGACTTCACCCAGAGTCCGAAGGACCTGCTGCGCAACGCGGTGGTGGCGTTCTTGAGCTACATCGACACCAACCGTGCGTCGTGGATGGTGCTCTACACGCAGGCCACCAGCTCGCAGGCGTTCGCCCACACGGTGCGCGAGGGCCGCGAGCAGATCATCGACCTGGTCGGCAAACTACTGCGGTCGGGCACGCGAAACCCCGAGCCCGACACCGACTTCGACATGATGGCCGTAGCGCTGGTGGGTGCTGGCGAGGCCGTGGCGACACGGGTGAGCACCGGCGACGCCGAGGTCCACGAGGCCGCTGAGCTGATGATCAACCTGTTCTGGCGGGGATTGAAGGGCAGTCCGGCCGACGCGCCCGCGGCGTCCACGGCTTGACGATGCCGGTATGACCAGCTGCCCCGCCGTCGGGTCCGCTAGGCCGTCGACTCCCGAACCACCCGGATCAGCGCCGGCAGGCCGACGAGCAGGGCGGTGCGCTCGGCAGGCGTCATGGCCGCCGTCCAGCGGTGGTACCGCGCGCCGTAGCCCGCGGCGATGCGGGCGTGCATGGCGCGACCGGCATCCGTGAGCTGAAGTCGGTCGGTCCGGCGGTCGGCCGGATCGCGGCGGCCACGCACAACCTGCGCGAGTTCGGCGACCGGGCGTCGGTGCACGCCGGCGACGTGACACAACTGCCGTTCGCCGACGACACCTTCGACGCGGTGGTGACGTCATTCAGCATGCACCACTGGGATGATCCCGCCGGGGCGGTTCCCGAGCTGGCGCGGGTGCTGCGACCAGGCGGGCGACTCCATGTCTACGACTTCGGCCACGCGCCGTTCCGGGTGCTGACCGAAACCGCTAGTGAGCAAGGACTTTTCGACGG
>NZ_JBOGDD010000876.1:0-2853 GCF_050701675.1 Mycobacterium sp.
TCGAAGAACCGGGCGACCATCTGACCCGTGCTCGGGGTCTTTCCGATCCGGCGGCGCAAGCCGGGAAGTGCTGCGGTCAATGCAGCCGCGACGACGTAGGGAGCAAGCATTGCGGTGACGATCAGAAGCAGTGGCATTGCGTAAGTCATGGCAGTAATTATCGGTCCGCATAGATCCCGCCAACAGTGGCAGCTCTGACACTGCGAGTGTAAATACTGCCAATTTGGACGATCAGGGGTTGGGCAGGACGAGGAATTTCTCGCCCGTCGCCCGTTTCACGTAGGCGTTGAACGCGTCGGGGGTGAGCATGCCGGCCAGCGAGACCTCACGGTTGTAGGCGCTCGCGAACGTGGTCGTGAGTTCGGCCGCCACGCGCGCCCGCAGCCGGGCCACCGTCTCGGCCCCGGCATTCTGGAGAAACGGGGTGAGCAGCCACCCGCCGATACCCCACGCCATGCCGAAGTTCCTGGTGAGGACGGTCGGGCTCGTGTCGAGGCCGCCGTAGACGTAGACCTGCTTGTGCACGGTCGACCCGTAACGTGAGTACTCCGCCGCCCCGGACTTGGCGGCTTGAGAGTTGGCGGCTTGCTCCATGCCGGTGAGAATCTGACTTGCCAGCGTTCCGCCTCCCGTGGCGTCGAACGCAAGCGTCGCGGACGTCGCCTCGAGCGCTTCGACGAGATTCGTCGTGAACGACGGCGACGCGGAGTTGCAGACATGGGTGGCACCGAGCGAGCGCAGCAATTCCTCCTGGCCGGGCTTGCGGACGATGTTGACCAGAGGCACCCCGTCGTTCTGACAGATCTTGACCAGCATCTGGCCCAGATTGGACGCCGCAGCGGTATGCACGAGAGCCGAATGGCCCTCGCGCCGCATGGTTTCCACCATTCCGAGTGCCGTCAACGGGTTCACGAACGACGACGCTCCATCGCTGGCCGATGCCCCCTCGGGCAGGACGAGACATGCAGAGGCGGCGACGGCCCGGTATTGCGTGTACATCGCGCCGCCTGCGATTCCCACCCTCTTCCCCAGGAGGGCCTGCGCAGCCGCGGACGACCCCGCGGCCACGACGGTGCCCGCGCCTTCGTTACCGACGGGCAGCGATTTGTCGACGCGCGCGGAAAGCCCGGGAAGGGCCCCGGCTCCCAGGGGTGCCGTGACGACGGGGCGCTCCGACGTGCCCGACACCGTCGCCTCCGTCAGGTCCGCGCCCGCGATCAGGAGCCCCAGGTCCGACGGATTGATCGGCGAGGCCTCCACCCGCACCAACACCTGGTCGGCAGTGGGGACGGGAACCGGAATCTCCTGCAGCGACAGTTCGAGCGTTCCCTGCGACGTCACCAACGAACGCAGTTCCAGTGCGTTCTTGGGCAGATCTTCGGTCATGACGGTGCCTCGTTCCGTAGTGGACGTGCCTTCCACCATACGAAGCCGCCTGCCTGCCGAGCATCTTCCCGGCTAGGGGTGAACCGTCACGACGCCTTCTTGGGCGGTGCGTAATTGGGCTTGCCCAAGCCGAGCATGTACTGCGCGATCATGTTCCGGAACACCTCGAGCGTCCCGCCGTAGATACCGACCAACGGCGCGAAGCGGTACACGTATTCGGCTGCGCCGTCGTCGACGGCACCGTCGGCCCCGACGGGTAGCACGGACGCCGACCCCAGGATGTCCATCAGATCCGGGGACACGTCACGCATGGCCTGTGCCAGGGCGACCCGGCCGAAGATGTTCGGAGTACTGATCGCCACCTCCATGCGGGCGACGCTGCGGCCCAACCGATAGGCGATCGAACCCTCGTCGACGGGCCGGTGGCCATGTGGATCAGGGGTTCCGACCACCTTCGCGGCCTTGTCGCAAGCGGTGACCATGAATCCGCCCTGATGCATCATGATCGAGACGTCCTGCAGTCCGTCGGTGCTCGCATCAACTGCACCGTGTTCGGCGTTGAGCGGCTCGCGCAGCACCGTCCAGCCGCCGTTGACCTCACCGAGCCGGTACTTGTCGTCGACCCGGACATCGCTGTAGTAGACGATGTTGGTGCGGTCCCCGTCGACCGTTCTGATGCCCTGGATCTCGATGCCGGGCAGGTCGAGAGGCACCAGGAACATGGTGAGGCTCTTGTGCTTCGGCGCATCGGGGTCGGTGTTGGTGATCAGGAAGACGTACTGACAGTTGTGCGCACCGGTGGTGAACATCTTGGAGCCGTTGATCACCCAGGCGTCCCCGTCGCGGACGGCACGGGTCTTGCAGGTGGCGATGTCCGAGCCACCGTCGGGCTCGGTGTAGCCGAGGCACAGCCTGACGTGACCGCTGAAGACGCCGGGCATCACCTCGTCCCGGACTTCCTGGGTGCCGAACTTGTCCACCGACTTCGCGATCATCGACGTGGTCCCCCAGGTCACCCACGGCACGTGGGACCTTCGTTTCTCGAGCTGCCAGAGCCGGTTGCGCACGCGGTTGAAGCCGCCGTCCGCCTCGGTCTGCCACTCGCTGGAGATGTAGCCGGCCGCGCCGAGCGCCAGATGGACGTCTTCGTCGAAGTTGTCCCCCGTCTCGCGGTCCCGCCGAAGCACGTCCTCG
Organism: Mycobacterium sp.; assembly: GCF_050701675.1. Lineage (GTDB taxonomy): Bacteria > Actinomycetota > Actinomycetes > Mycobacteriales > Mycobacteriaceae > Mycobacterium. Next base: position 2,581 of record NZ_JBOGDD010000876.1, read on the forward strand.
GTCACGTGGTCGGACAGGAAGTTGCGCGCTTCGTCGCGGAAGGCCTGATCGCCCTCGGACAGTTCGACTCTCGAGAAATCCATGCCGATGCTCCTACTGACTCTCGCGCGCGGCGACGATCCTGGCGATGTGGACCGCGGTCGCGCCGGGGTCACCGCCCGCCAGCGGCCACCCCCGTGCCCGCACCAGGTATGCGGTCGCCGCTGCCTCCGCCGAAACGCCAAGGCCACCTTGGATGTGCACCGCCATCGTGGCGGCCTTCGACGCCTCCTC
>NZ_JBOGDD010000877.1:0-2334 GCF_050701675.1 Mycobacterium sp.
ACCTTGGGCCGCTCGGTCTGCTGCGCGACCTCGGTCTCGGCAGCGGGATCCAGCTCGTAGGCGCTGTAGTGATACGGCGTCTTGGCCTCGAACTCTGCAGCGCAGGTGTCGACGGTCTTGTAGACGGGATGAATGCCCAATCGACGGCGCAACGCCCGGACGCCGTCCTCGCCGGCGAGTTCCGTTCGCAGAGCTGCGATCTGACGGTCCGACAGGCCGCTGTGCTTGGCTCTGCGCAACAGTTCTTCGTCGAGCACGGGCGCTTCCCGGAGCTCGGCCCAGAGTTCGACGAGGCCACCGATCTGGTCGACGAACCACGGGTCGACGCCCGAAGCCGCTGCGACGTCCTCGACCGTTGCGCCCTGGCGCAGCGCCTGCTCCATGTCGTACAGGCGACCGTCCATGGGCGTCCTGAGACGCTCCAGCAGTTCGTCCACGGAGAGATCGGCGTCGTCGCCCGTCCAGAAACCCCCGCGTCCCGGGGTCTCCAGCGAGCGCATCACCTTGCCGAGTGCTTCGATGAAGTTGCGACCCAACGACATCGCCTCGCCGACCGACTTCATCGTCGTCGTCAGGGTGGGGTCGGCGCCTGGAAACTTCTCGAACGCGAACCGCGGGGCCTTGACGACGACGTAGTCGAGTGTCGGCTCGAAGCAGGCGGGGGTTTCCTTGGTGATGTCGTTGACGATCTCGTCGAGCGTGTAGCCGATCGCGAGCTTGGCGGCGATCTTGGCGATCGGGAAACCGGTCGCCTTCGAGGCAAGGGCACTCGACCGCGAGACGCGTGGGTTCATCTCGATGACGACGAGCCTGCCGTCGGCGGGGTCGATCGCGAACTGGATGTTGCAGCCTCCGGTGTCGACACCCACCTCGCGCAGGATCGCGATGCCGAGGTCGCGCATCTTCTGGTACTCACGGTCGGTCAGGGTCATCGCGGGTGCGACGGTGACCGAGTCACCCGTGTGCACGCCCATCGGATCGAAGTTCTCGATTGAGCAGACGACCACCACGTTGTCGCGGTGGTCACGCATCAGCTCGAGCTCGAATTCCTTCCACCCGTAGATCGATTCCTCGACCAGCACGTTGGCCGTTGGCGACGCGGCCAGCCCGTCGCCTGCCATTCGCTCCACGTCCTCGACGCTGTGAGCCATGCCGGAGCCCAGCCCACCCATCGTGAACGAGGGCCGGACCACGACCGGGAGCCCGAGCTCCTCGACGGTCTCGCGCACCTCGTCCATGGTGAAGCAGACCCGTGACTTCGCCGACTCGCCACCGACCTTGGCGACGATGTCCTTGAACTTCTGCCTGTCCTCGCCGCGCTGGATGGCTTCGAAGTCGGCGCCGATCATCTCCACGCCGTACTTCTCGAGGACACCGCCCTCGTACAGCGCGACAGCGGTGTTCAGCGCGGTTTGGCCGCCGAGTGTGGCCAGCACGGCGTCGATCTTGTTGCCGCGCGCGGCCTGCTGCGCGAAGATCTTCTCCACGAAGGCCGCGGTGATGGGCTCGACGTAGGTGTTGTCGGCGTACTCGGGGTCGGTCATGATGGTCGCGGGGTTCGAGTTGACCAGGCTCACCTGCAGTCCCTCGGCGCGCAGCACGCGGCACGCCTGGGTGCCGGAGTAGTCGAACTCGCAGGCCTGGCCAATGACGATCGGCCCGGATCCGATCACCAGGATGTGGTTGAGGTCGGTGCGACGTGGCATCTACTTCTCCCCCGCCATCAGGTCGACGAACTGGTCGAACAAGTAGTTGGCGTCGTGCGGGCCCGCGGCGGCCTCCGGGTGGTATTGCACCGAGAACGCCCTTCCATCAAGCAGTTTGATGCCCTCGACGACCCCGTCGTTGGCACAGGTGTGGCTGACGGTTGCGCGGCCGAACGCGGTGTCGAACTCCTCACCCGCCTCGCCTTCGAGCGCGAAGCCGTGATTCTGCGCCGTGATGGCGACCCGGCCGCTGGTGTGGTCGATCACCGGCACGTTGATACCGCGGTGGCCGAAGGCCATCTTGTAGGTCGAGCGGCCCAGCGCCCGACCGAGGATCTGGTTGCCGAAGCAGATGCCGAACAACGGAATCCCCGCGGCCAGCACCTCCCGCGTCACGCCAACGACGTGGTCGGCGGTCGCCGGATCGCCGGGGCCGTTGGACAAGAACACGCCGTCGGGTCGGAGCTCGGCGAGCTCCTCGAAGGTCGTGCTCGACGGGAGCACGTGGCTGCGGATGCCCCGACTGGCGAAGTTGCGCGGGGTGTTGGTCTTGATGCCGAGGTCGAGCGCGGCGACCGTGAATCGCGGTGGCCCAGCGGGTTCCACGACGTAGGTCGCCGGGGTACTG
>NZ_JBOGDD010000878.1:0-3148 GCF_050701675.1 Mycobacterium sp.
GCGACGAGGGCGGCGACGAGAATCTCGTGCCGCCCTCACGGGTTGCGATCAGAGCGGGCGACCGGGGTCGAACCGGCGACGTCCAGCTTGGGAAGCTGGCATTCTACCGCTGAATTACGCCCGCAGAGAGTGTGCGCCGGACGCTAGGGTAAGCATCCGTGCTTGTCAATTCGCAGGCGGTCGCAGCGCGGCCGTTTGCCGCCGCTGCCCACCTGTCCTGTCGCCACCGCGGGATTCGGTCGCAGGAGTGACGCGCAGTAGCGGAATCGATCGCGGCGATTGAGCCTGGTGACGCGCAGCGCTCGATGACGTGGGCGGATGACCCCCATTAGCAAAAGCGCGTGCAGCAGACGGAGGTATTGCACGCGCGTTGTGCAGCTGCTTCGCGCGGTGCCTGAATCCGACGCGCCCTGACGCAGCGCGTCAGCGCCGCGACATGCGTGTGCCTCACCGCATCGCCGTGGCACGAGAATGGCGAAGGCCTCGCGCCGTCGAATCCACAATTCACCAGAAGGCGGGAGGGGCTTATGGGAACAGGCAGGGTCCAGCGATTCGCGGTTCTGATGGGAGTGATTCTGTTTTCGCAATCGGAGGTGCACGCGGGAGGCAAGATCAGCATCGACGACAACAAGTGGATCAGCTTGGGGGTTGGTGTGCGGTCGTCGTACACGGCGACGCAGGATGCGGCGCCGAGCAGCAATGATTGGTCGTCGGACTTCAACCTCGACAACGCCCGTATCTACATCAACGGACAGATCCACGAGTACATCAAGTTCGAGGTCAACACCGAGTGCGCGTTCTGCGGCAACTCCTCGCTGCAGGACTTCATCATCCTCGACGCCATCGCGAAGTTCGAATTCGCGCCCTACATCAACGTGTGGGGCGGTCGTCTGCTGGTACCGGCCGAACGGCAGGAGTTGAACGGCCCCTTCTATTCGACGACGTACGAGGCCTACAAGACGCCGTTCTTCCCCGCCGACTTCAGCACGCACTACGGCGTCGGCGGCGCCGGTGTGTACGAGCGCGACAACGGCTTCAACCTGTGGGGTGCTGCGGGGCCGGAAGGCGCGTTCCAGTACGTCGCCGGTGTGTTCACCGGTCTGCAGTCGGGCAACGACACCGGACCCAACCAGGCCGACAACCCACTCTTCGGCGCGCGCGTCGCGTACAACTTCCTGAACGTCGAGAAGAATCCGGGCTACTACACCAGCGGCTCCTACTTCGGCAGCGCCGGCGACATCCTCACCCTCGGTCTGGCCATGCAATATCAGGAGGATGGTGCCGGATCGTTCGAGCACCCCGGCAACTTCTTCGGCCTGGTCACCGACCTGCTGTTCGAGAAGCCGGTCGAGGACGTCGGCGTCTTCACGATCAACGGCGAGTACAAGTACTTCGACTCGTCGTACTCGCGGCAGGCGTTCACGGACGGCGATCCCAACGCCTTCCTGATGTTCTCCGGCAACAGCTTCTCCCTGACCGGGCTCTACCTGATCCCGAAGGAGATCGGCATCGGGAAGTTTCAGCCCTACGTGCGCTACAGCGGCACCTACCCGCAGGACAGCGCCGACCGCGACGAGTTCGAGCTTGGCACGAACTACGTCATCGACGGGTTCAATGCGCGCCTGTCGCTCTTCTACCAGTACGGCGATCTGGCGACCCTGGGCTTGAACTACGCGCCCACCGCGAGCGGCGGCAACGTGAGCTCCGTCGGTATCGCCGTCCAGCTGCAGATCTAACGCCACCGCCGACCACCCACCATCGACAACGCGAAAATAGAAGGAGACGACACAATGCGTATACGCACTCTGGCCGCGGCACTGATTGTGGTGATGTTGCTCGGCCTGCCCGCGGGGGCAGCCGACCCGATCAAGGTGGGCGTCCTCCACTCCCTCTCGGGAACCATGGCGATCAGCGAAACGACGCTGAAGGATACGGTCCTGATGCTCGTCGCCGAGCAGAACAAGAAGGGCGGCCTGCTCGGCCGACCGCTCGAGGCGGTGGTCGTCGACCCGGCCTCGAACTGGCCGCTGTTCGCCGAGAAGGCGCGCGAGCTGCTGCAGAAGGAGAAGGTCGCGGTGGTCTTCGGCTGCTGGACCTCGGTGTCGCGGAAGTCGGTCCTGCCGGTGTTCGAGGAGCTCAACGGCCTGCTGTTCTATCCGGTCCAGTACGAAGGCGAGGAGTCGTCCAAGAACGTCTTCTATACCGGTGCGGCCCCAAACCAGCAGGCCATCCCCGCCGTCGACTACCTGATGAACGACCTGAAGGTGCAGCGCTGGGTGTTGGCCGGTACCGACTACGTCTACCCGCGCACGACCAACAAGATCCTCGAGGCGTACCTCAAGTCGAAGGGCGTCAAGCAGGAAGACATCATGATCAACTACACGCCGTTCGGGCACTCCGACTGGCAGAGCATCGTCGCCGACATCAAGAAGTTCGGCGCCACGGGCAAGAAGACGGCCGTGGTCTCGACGATCAACGGCGACGCCAACGTGCCGTTCTACAAGGAGCTCGGCAATCAGGGCGTCTCGTCCGCCGACATCCCGGTGGTGGCGTTCTCGGTCGGCGAGGAGGAGCTCTCCGGCATCGACACCAAGCCGCTGGTCGGTCACCTCGCGGCCTGGAACTACTTCATGAGCGTCGATGCACCGGTCAACGCCGAGTTCATCACCACCTGGCACGCCTACATCAAGAACCCGAAGCGGGTCACCAATGACCCCATGGAGGCCACTGTCATCGGCTTCAACATGTGGGTGAAGGCGGTCGAGAAGGCCGGCACCATCGATCCCACCGCCGTGCAGAAGGCGATCATCGGCATCCAGACGGCCAACCTGTCCGGCGGCATGTCGACCATGCTGCCCAACCACCACATCACCAAGCCGGTCCTCATCGGCGAGATCCAGGCGGACGGCCAGTTCGCCACCGTGTGGCAGACCGAAGGGTTGGTGCCGGGCGACGCGTGGTCGGACTACCTGCCCGACAGCAAGATCATCGAAGCGGACTGGACCGACAAGCTGAGCTGCGGCAACTACAATACCGTGACGAAGAAGTGCTCCAAGCAGAACTACTGAGCCGAGCGCCAATCATGCACGTGGCCCGGCGCGCCGGGGTCGCATCCGACCCGGCGCGCTGGGATTACTCGGCTCAGGAG
>NZ_JBOGDD010000879.1:0-3560 GCF_050701675.1 Mycobacterium sp.
CGACCAGCCTGGCGTTTTGGCAGGCGGACTTCGGTATCAGCAACTTCGCCGTCGGACTTCTTGCTGCGTTGAGCGCCAATGCGTTCGGCGCCGCCATCGGCGCGATCCTCGGCGGTCCGCTGTGCGACCGCTTCGGCCGCAAGGCGATCTATACCTACGACCTGTTGGTCTACATGGTCGGCGTGCTGCTGGCCGCGTTCGCCGTCAACTTCACGATGCTGCTGGCCGCCTTCATCATCACCGGCATCGCCGTTGGCGCTGGCGTGCCGGCGTCGTGGACCTACATCGCCGAACAGGCGCCGTCCGACGGCCGCGCCAAGCACGTCGGAACCGCTCAACTGGCCTGGTCGATAGGCCCGCTGATCGGGTTCGCCCTCGCCGCCGCCCTGGCCCCGATGGGCCTGCTCGGGTCGAGGCTGATCTTCCTGCACCTGTTCGTGGTCGCCGCCGTGGTCTGGTGGGTGCGCCAAGGGCTGGCCGAATCGAAGATCTGGACTGAGGAGGGTCAGCACGCGCCCACCCCGACGGGGGCCGAGGCGTCCCCACTTGGTGCGCGCGGCCTTCGCGGCCTGTTCTCCCGCAAGGTCAACGTCACCGCGCTGCTGTTCCTCGGCGGCATCTATCTCTTCTGGAACACCGTCGCCGGCCAGGCGGGCATCTTCATGCCCCGCGTGTACGACACCGCGGGCCTGCACAGCCCCGTCGCCCAGAACCTGCTGCAGGTCCTGGTGTGGGGCTGCACCGTGGCCGCGACCTACTTCGGCTTCATGCGCTACGGCGACAAGATGTCGCAGCGACGGCTCTACGTGATCGGCGCAGCCCTGGGCATCGTCGGGTGGATCGTCTTGGTGGCGTTCACCGACGGCGGCGTGCCGACGATGCTGGCCTTCGCGGTGCTGTGGGGTGTCTCGGCCGGTATCGGCGCCCAGGCGTTCTACAGCCTGTGGGCCAGCGAGATGTTCGCCACCCCGTACCGCGCCAGCGCGCAGGGCGTGATGTTCTGCGTGGTGCGCAGCTTCACCGGCCTGCTCAGCTACTTCTTTCCGACGCTGCTCGCCGTCACCGGTCTCACCGGCGTCGGCCTGCTGCTCATCGGTCTCCTGACCGTCGCGCTGGTGATCGGCGCCGTGTGGGCGCCGGAGACCCGAGGCAAGACGTTGCAGCAGATCGAGGTCGAGCGTTACGGCAGGGTGGATAATCCGACAGAGAACACAGAGACCGAGGTGGCAGCCCGATGACGAACGCCCTTCTTGACAACCTGGCCATCGAGCTGCCCTCTTGGGCGTTCGGCAACTCGGGGACGCGGTTCAAGGTGTTCGGCACCCCCGGAACACCGCGGACCATCGAGGAGAAGATCGCCGACGCCGCGACGGTCCACCGGTTCACCGGGATGGCACCGACTGTGGCACTTCACATTCCGTGGGATCGCGTCGATGACTATGGCGCGCTAGGCGGGTACGCAGCCGAGCACGGCGTGAAGTTGGGCACCACCAACTCGAATACCTTCCAGGACGACGACTACAAGTTCGGCAGCCTGACGCACATCGACAAGATGGTGCGCCAGAAGGCGATCGACCACCACCTGGTCTGCATCGACATCATGAACGAATGCGGATCGCAGGATCTCAAGATCTGGCTGGCCGACGGCACCAACTACCCAGGCCAAGGCGACATCCGCGGCAGGCAGGAGCGGCTGACCGAGTCACTGGCCGCGATCTACCAGCACATCGGTGAAGGTCAGCGAATGGTGTTGGAGTACAAGTTCTTCGAGCCCGCCATGTACATGACCGACGTGCCGGACTGGGGAACCTCCTACGCACAGGTCAGTGCGCTGGGCGAGCGGGCGAAGGTATGCCTCGACACCGGTCACCACGCCCCTGGCACCAACATCGAGTTCATCGTCGCGCAACTGCTGCGGCTACGGAAACTTGGATCGTTCGACTTCAACTCCCGCTTCTACGCCGACGACGACCTCATCGTCGGGGCGGCCGACCCGTTCCAGCTCTTCCGCATCATGTATGAGGTGGTCCGCGGCGGAGGCCTCGACATCGGGTCTGATCTCGCGTTGATGCTCGATCAGTGTCACAACGTCGAAGCCAAGATCCCCGGCCAGATCCGCTCGGTACTCAACGTGGCCGAGATGACGGCGCGGGCCCTGCTCGTCGACACCGACGCCCTCGCCGCGGCGCAGGACGCGGAAGACGTGCTTGGCGCCAACGGCATCTTCATGGACGCCTTCTACACCGACGTCCGGCCCGCGATGGCTCAGTGGCGCACCGAACGCGGCTTGCCCGAAGACCCGATGCGCGCGTTCGCAGAATCGGGCTATCAGCAGACCATCGACGCCGAGCGCATCGGTGGCACCCAATCTTCCTGGGGGGCATGACATGACCAACAGCACCGTTAGCGATCTGATCGCACGTTCGAACCGACTCGGCTCGGACCCGAAGAACACCAATTACGCGGGCGGCAACACCTCCGCAAAGGGTGCCGAGGTCGACCCCGTCACGGGCGCGCCCGTCGAACTGTTGTGGGTCAAGGGATCCGGTGGGGACCTCGGCACCCTGACCGAGAGCGGGCTGGCCGTGCTGCGGCTGGACCGGATGCGCGCTCTCGTCGACGTCTATCCGGGCGTCGAGCACGAGGACGAGATGGTCGCAGCGTTCGACTACTGCCTGCACGGACGTGGCGGTGCGGCGCCGTCCATCGACACCGCGATGCACGGTCTGGTCGACGCCGCACACGTCGACCACCTTCATCCCGACTCGGGCATCGCCCTGGCCACCGCCGTGGACGGCGAAGCTCTCACCAAGCAGATCTTCGGCGACCGGGTGGTGTGGATTCCCTGGCGCAGGCCGGGTTTCCAGCTGGGACTCGACATCGCCGAGATCAAGAGGCGCAACCCGCAGGCCATCGGCACCATCCTCGGCGGTCACGGGATCACCGCATGGGGCGAAAGTTCCGGCGAGGCCGAGGCGCGCTCACTGGAGATCATCGACACCGTTGCGCGCTACCTCGACGCCAACGGCCGCCCGCAACCCTTCGGTGCGCCGCTGGCCGGTTACGGTGCGCTGCCCGACGAGCAGCGTCGTACGAAGGCCGCCGAGCTCGCCCCGTTCATCCGTGGTCTGGCATCGGCCGACGAGCCCCGGGTCGGGCACTTCACCGACGATCCGCGGGTGCTCGAATTCCTCTCCAGCAGTGAGCATCCGAGGCTCGCCGCGCTGGGCACCAGCTGTCCGGACCACTTCCTGCGCACCAAGGTCAAGCCGATGGTGCTCGACCTGCCCGCCAACGCGTCGATCGAGGACTGCCGGGCCAGGCTGACCGAACTGCACGTGGCGTACCGCGCCGACTACCAGGCGTACTACGACCGCCACGCCTCGGCGGACAGCCCGGCGATTCGAGGAGCCGATCCCGCGATCGTGCTGATCCCCGGCGTCGGGATGTTCAGCTACGGCAAGGACAAGCAGACCGCGCGGGTGGCGAGCGAGTTCTATCTCAACGCCATCAACGTGATGCGCGGAGCCGAGGCGATCTCCACCTACGCACCCATCGAC
>NZ_JBOGDD010000880.1:0-5105 GCF_050701675.1 Mycobacterium sp.
GGCAACGCGGGGGCGGCCGAGACCGCGTTGGGCGGCTTCGAGATCTTCCTCTTCGAAGATGCCGAGCTGAGCGGCATGAACATCCGACTCACGTCGCCGACCAACGACATCACCATCGCGATCACCGACCGGCAGGTGAACCCGCACACCGCGTCGGGCGCCGACGACACCATGATCGCGATCGATCTGGATGCGCTGCCCGGCTTCGACGGCACCTTCATCGACACGATCAGCGTCACCGACGACGGGGTCGAGATGTCCAATTCGCCCTGCCCGCGGCAGGGGGAGACCAGCGTCGAGCTCGACGCGGTCGTCGTGCGTCGTTCCGCCACCGCGACGCTGATCGACGTGGCCAAGAGCGCCGTGCCGACCAGCGTCAATCAGCCGGGCGGACCGGTCACCTTCACCGTCCAGATCAACAATCTGAGCACGGTCGACGCGGTCACCGTGTCGAGTGTCACCGACTCGATCGCCGGCAACCTCAACGGGCAGGGCACCTGCGTGCTGCCGCAGAACCTGGCGGCCCTGGTGGGGTCGTACACCTGCACCTTCACCGCCAACGTCACCGGATCGCCCGGCAGCGTCGTCACCTCGGTGTCGGTGAGCGGCGTCGACGACGACGGCGGGGCGGTGGCCGGCAGCGCGACGGCGACGGTGAACATCATCGGCTGGACGCCCACCGTGACGCTGACCCCGTCGCTCACTCCGACGGTCACCAACACTCCGACGGTGACGCTGACGCCGTCCGCCACGCAGACGGCGACGCCGACGTCGACGGCGACGCCGACGTACACCGAGACCAGTGCGGCATCGCCGACCGTGACGTTGACCCCCAGCGTCACGGCGACGCCAACCGACACCATCCCGCCGACCGCGACGTTCACCGCCACCCCCACCCTGACGCTGACGCCGACACCGGATCCGTGCGGCAACGGCGTCCTCGAAGGCGATGAGGCGTGCGACGACGGAGACGAGATCGACGGCGATGGCTGCGAGCACGACTGCCTCGTGACATGCCCGTACGATCCGCCGGGCGCGCCGACCGTGCGCTTCGTCAACGATGGCGCCGGCAACGATGCCCCCGGCACCGCCGCCGGCTGCGCCAGCGCGGGCTACAGCACCATCCAGGCGGCGATCGACGACTCCGCCGATGGCGACGTCGTCCGCGTCTGCCCGGGGAGCTACACGGAGTCGGTCGCGGTCACCAAGGAAGTGGCGATCGAGTCGACCAACGGCGCGGCCGCCACGACACTGACCAGCGCCGGCGTCACCTTCAGCGTGCAGCGCAGCGGCGTGTCGATCCAGGGGCTGGCGCTGGAGGCGGGTGGCACGGCCGTCCTGGTGAGCAATATCTGTCCGCTCGGCGAGCCCGGCTGCGCGCAGCCGGGTGCGCGCGGCTCCAACCTCCGACTGACCGGCAACAGCATCCACGACTCCGGTATCGGCGCGGTGTGGACGGCGCGCCTCGATTGCGCCAGCGTGGCGCAGAACGCCTTTGCCGACAATGATCGCCATCTGCTCATCAACCAGGGCAGCGGCGCTCCGGCCACCAACGTTACGATCGACAACAACACCTTCGACCGGGGCGGCGGCGCCGGTGTGGCCGGCGTCGAGGTGAGCGGAGCGGCGGCGATGATCGACGCCAATCAGGTGCGCGACGCCATCGGCACCGGCGTGCGAGTCGGCCCCGCCGTGGTGCAGTTCACCGTCGGCAGGATCGAGCGCTCCGGCGAGTCGGGCATCGTCGTCGACGGCGCGACGGTCGTGCAAGAGAACAATATCCTCGACAACACGGGCGATGGTGTCACCGTCGCCCCCGGCGGTGCCGCGTCGGTCATCTTCAACAACAACATCGTCGGCAACGCCGTCGGCCTGGGCAACGACGCCGCGAGCGGCGCCGTCGACGCGGATGAGAACTGGTGGGGATCGCGCACCGGCCCGAGCGGGGTATTCACCGGCGCCGGCGATTCGATCGTCAACCGCTCGACGGCGACGACGACCTTTATCGAGTACCTCTGCGGCCCAGCGCCGGCCGGGTTCCCGAGCGAGGGTGGCGTCTGTGACGAGGATTCGATCGCTGACCTGCAGCAAGTGCTCGAAGGCCGCAATCCCGACGTGGCGCCGAACGGCCGCTTCATCGCCTTTGTCTCCGGTGCCGACGGCGATGAGACGCCGCGGTTCGGCGAGGACAACACCGACGGCGGCGACGAGATCTTCCTGCTCAACCGCAAGCCGTCCAAGCGGATCGGGTTCTGTCTCGGTGGCCTGGCCTCAGGTGGACCGTGCTCGAAGCACGCGGCCTGCGGTGGTGGGCTCGACGGGAGTGCGTTCGTGCTCGACGGGGTGTGCGTCGTCGTCGATCAGCTGACGACCGGGCCGGGCGATGCGTTCGCCGCCACGCCACGGGTGCCCAAGCGGGGCAACGTCCTGTTCTCGTCCACGGCCGACCTCACCGGGGTCAACCCGGACGGCTCCAGCGAGATCCTGCAGTGGGATCGCCGCCTGGCGAAGCTGAATCCAGCCAACGCCCTGATCGACATGACCACCGGCGCATCCGGCCAGGACTCCGCAGAGGTGTCCGTCGGACGCAATGGCCGCTACACGGTGATGGAGTCGTCGGCCGACCCGTCGGGCTTGAACCCGGACGGCAACGTCGAGATCCTGCACCACGACGGCAGCTTGGACGGCTGGTCGGCGGTGACGACCACCGCGCTCCCGGTGGAGAACCGACGGCCGTCGACGCAGACCGGCAAGCAGGTGCTGTTCGATTCGAACGGCGACCTGCACAACAACACCGACCTGCCGGGCATCGACAACGCAGATGGCAACCGCGAGGTCTTCTTCGCCAAGCTGCGCGGGGCCGAATGGGTGATCACCCAGATCACCGATACGGTGGCCCCGGCGGTCAATCACGCCGGCGGCGTCGCCAACCGCGGTCGTATTCTGGTGTTCAGCTCGACGGCCAATCTGACCGGGGCGAACGCCGACGGTAACGAGGAGGTCTTCGTCTACCGCGACCGCACCGTGCCCAAGTACGAGCAAGTCACTGTTTCGGGCGCCGGAGAGAACGTGCATTCAACGATCAATCCGCGCGGCCGCTTCGTCGTCTTCGAGTCGACCGCCGATCTCAATGTCGATCCCATGACGGCCGCCAACCGGCGCGTCTTCCTGGTCGATCTCAACCGCGCGCCGACCGAGCCCAAGCGCCTGCGCGCACTGTCCAGCTCGCTGGTCGGCGAGAACACCTCGCCGCGCATCAGCGACGGGCGGTTCACGGTGTGGGACTCCACCGCCAACCTGACGGGTTCCAACTCGGAGGGTGAGCGGGTGATCTACCTCTTCGATCGCCGCAAGGACGATTGAGGCGCGATCCCCACGCGTGCCGCGGCCCGTACGCATTGAACGGCCGGGGGGTGCGGCGCGAGCCGCACCCCCAAGCCGGGGAACGCAAGCGTTCCCAGGGTGCGTCGTAGTTTAGAAGCTCTTGCTGACCGAAGCGGCGCTGACGTGCCCGATCAGGGGCGCGGACGCTGCTTCCAGGTCGACCGGGATCGCGGCCTGCGCAGCCAGGCCCTGCATGGCCTTGCGGGCCAGCCGGCTCGGCTCGATGTGGCCGTTCTCCCAGCGATTGACGGTCGAGACCGTCACACCGATCGCGTGGGCGAATTCTTCCTGCGTCATGCTGAGGCGTTGACGCAGGGTCGAGATCACTGAACCGTGACTATTTCCTCGCTCGTTCATCATCATCCCTTCCTCCTACTAGTTGCGCCTGGGGTATCAATTGCGTTCAGCACGGCACGTGCCACTCCCATCGACGACATTTCGACAGAACGTATGATGCTACGCTATGCGGTCGTGCTGTCGAGAAATCGACGATCCGTTTCAAATCGGTCACTCTGCCTCGCGAGCGCTGTGTCACCCGCCGGTCCGCTGCCGTGCGGCTTGCCATCGACTCTCCGCGGATGCCGCAAATTCAAGCTATTGCAAGCTTCTGCGCTGGTTGACGCAGATGTGACGCGTGGGCATAAGCTGCGAGGTGGTGAGTCGGAGGAAGGTGCGTCTGGGGGGATGGGGCGCGAGTTTGCTACTGGTCGCGGCCATCGTCGCCGCGCCGGCGTATGCGATTGCCCCGGCGTCGCTCCCCGGTGACGCGGACTGCGACGGCCTGGTCACACGCGGCGATATCGACCAATTGTCAGCCGAATTGGTCGATGGCGACGGCCAATCGGTGGTCGACGTCGACGGCGGCACCGTCGTCAGCTGCCGCGGGGTCGATGCCAACGGCGACGGCGCGGTGACCGCCGCCGACATTTCGGCGCTGACCCGCCTGGTATACGGCGAAGACGGCAGCCTGGGCCCGATCGTCACGTTCATCGGCATCGCCTCGGCCGACGGCACGATGACGATGCCGGTCGGCGATATGCCGGCGCCGATCTTTCAGGCTCTCGCCGGGATCGGGTTTCGCCTGGTGATCGAGGCGGCGCCGGGTCGCTCCGGCCTGCCGGTCGGCCAGAACCTCGTCAACGGCACGCCGGGCGACCCGACCGGCCCGCCCGACCTGCAGGCGCTGGTGTCGCGCAACCTGGGCGACGGCAACCTCGCCGTCTGTGGCGAAGGCGGCGTGCCCGGCATCGCCCCGCCGCATTTCGGGCCGCTGCCGGCGATCACCAACGCGCTGAAGGACCTCGCCTGCCGCTTCGACGCGGTGTCGAACCCGGCCGCGTCCTGCACCCTCGACGCGTTCGGCGCGCAGCGCTTCGTCAATCCTGCCTCGCGCACCCAGTTCTGCCTGCCGGTGTCCAGCGTCGAGGGGTTTCAGGACGGCGCTACGCAGGTGACGGCACGCGTCCGAGACATCGCTGGCAACGTCGGGCCGGTCGCCCAGATGTTCCTGCGCGTCGGCGATGCGCCGCTGCCCACCCTGACCCCGCGGCCGACCGCGACGACGAGCGCCACCGCGACGCTGACCGCGGCCGCGACGCTGGAGCCGACCGAGACCGCGGCGCCGACCGGCACGGCGGTCCCGACCGCTACCCCGACGCCGCCGCCGGCCGATACGCCGACCGGCACGCGAGTGGCGACCGCGACCGCTACGCCGAGCGCGA
>NZ_JBOGDD010000881.1:0-3232 GCF_050701675.1 Mycobacterium sp.
GTCCCCGAGTGTCCGCGAGGCGGCGGACGAGCTGCGCGGCGCCGTGGATCGCCCGCAGAGAGCCCTTGCCGCCTCGCGTCGGGGAGCGCACGCTCGCCAATACCTCGAGTCCGGCGGCCTCTCGGCAGATGACCACCTCGGTGGTGGCGTTGCCGATGTCGACACCGGCCCAGACGGTCATCGCAGCAGGCCGCGCCGCCGATAGACCATTGCGGCCTCCCGGACCAGCGCGGCACACGTGGGTGCGTACTGCGCGTCGAGTCGCTGCGCCAACTCCTCCAGCTCGGCGAACGAGGAGCGGCCAGGACGCAGCGCCTCATACGCCGCCAGCATGTCGTCGGAACTCAGAGCGGTCATCTCTGCCGCGCGTCGCAGGTTCATCGCCAACTGCACCGACCCGGTGCGCTCAGCCCTTTCCGCCTGCTCCAGGAGGGTCTCGCGGCTGATGCGGATGTCGTCGAGGGCCAGCTCCCCGTTGCATGCGGCCTCGACGGTCACGTCGGTGACGCTGCGGCCCGAGTGCGAATGGGCGGTCATCGCTTGAACTCCATGTCGACGTTCTGGCGACGCTCTTCACCGTCGCGGTATTGGCATTCAGCGCGCTCGACGGCGACCATCGACACGACTCTGGTGTGGTAGCGGGCCGTGATCGCCTCGTCGGTATAGGCGTTGCGCATCGGCGCGGGGGTGGCCCCCTTGGCGTGCCGGCCCGCATTGATGCCGATGAGCCGGTACATGTCCGGGGTGATCAGTGGCGCGACGCTGAGCAGTTCCAGGTTGGCCAGCGGTGGGAGGTCGCGACGGTGGATCAGCGTGGTGCCCTTGGCTTGCAGGCCCACTCCGATTCCGGACCCGGACAGGTGCGCTGCGGTCTTGCCGATCGACCCGAGATCGATGCTGTCGGCGATCCGGACGAGCCGCGGCACGCACTGCTCCTCCTCCAGGCCCGCCAGCACCTGCTCGAGGGCGTCGTAGATGGTCATACCCGACAGGGTGCGGAACAGCTTGGTGCCGAACGCCGGTGAGAGACCAACGACGACTTCGCGCGGGTCCTCACCGACGTGGGCGGGACCGAGCACGATCAGGCGTTCCGGCTCGGCGAACGTCGCCTGCTCCTTGACCAGATCGGTGACGGAACGCGCCTGCCGCACGGCGTCGATTTGCGCCTGTCGCTCCGCCGTCGGTCGGTATCCCGTGCCGGGGCCCTGGTAGTCGTTCGGATCCGTCATGGCGGACAGCACGTTCATCTCCTCGTCGAAGATTGCGGCGGTCTGCAGGTAGTCGCCGATGATCCGGGCCCTGGCCATTCCCAGCACCCGGTCGGCCACGTCGGTGAAACCGGTCTCGGCGAGCGCGGTGACGACGTCGAGCACCGTGAGTCCCGACTGGTCGATCATCCTCGCGGCACTCAACACCTTCACCCCGTCGGTTTGAGGAAGGTCCTTCGAACCCTCGGCTCCGACAACGGCTTCCACGTGTTCGTCATCGAAGTCGGCAAGCCCGAGATACTCGAACACCGCACGAGTGGCTTCGGCGGCCTGTCGGCGCACGGCCTCAAGCGTGGTCGGATCGACGGACCTCAGCCCACCGTCCACCCCCCAGTCGCGTTGCATCACCAGGTAGTCGTCGAGGTCGGCCGCGTTGAAGTTGGAGGGCCCGAACATGTTGTCGTAGGCGACAATCGAGCCGAATCCGGAGAAGATGAAGTCCGACCCGGACAGCAACACCGGCAGCGTCCGGCTGGTACGCCGCATCGTCGACTCGGAGACGAGGGTGTCGTTCCCGCTGCAGGATTCGAGCCCGCGGAGCATGACCATCAGGTTCTCGGCGATCAGTTCCTTGACGCCACCGGGCACCGACGCCGTGATCGAGGCGCCGTCGATGCCGCCGTTCTGCACGCCCTGCGCGCCGATGCCCTTGGCCAGAGCCACGCACCGGGATTCCAGGTAGTTCATGGACTTCCGCTCCGCCTGACCCATGAGCACTTCGGAGCCCGCCCCGCTGGACAATCGCATCTTGATCCCGCGAGACGCGTAGGACGACGTCAAGAATGCCTTTGACCACGGAGTGTCGTCACCATCGGTGAAGACCTGCTCGGTGCCGTAGACCGACACCGTCTCGGCGTACGAGACCAAACCGCGCACACCGAGTTCCAGTTCGCGCGCCTCCTCGACGGAGCACTGCGTGAGCGCACCGGGGGCGGGCACCTGGGAGCCGATCAACAGACCCACGGCGACTGCAGGCGCGTCGTCGAGAACCGGGACGGTGGCTTCCAATTCCCGGAAGCCGTACACCACGGCGGTGGCCGCATCGGCTGCGATCAGCAACGGGTCGTCGAGGCGATTCGTGACATGGGCCTGGTTGGCGGGCGTCCGCCGGGCCCGCATCTTCATCATCGCCATCTGGATCTCGACGGGATGCAACGACGCGACGACGCGGGCCATCTTCGCCGGGGTCAGTCCGGCACAGACCTTCAGGACCTGCTCTCGGGGCACACTCGCGTCGACGATGAGACGGGCCAGCTCGACCACGGTCATGGCCATCGACGTCGGCGCCTCCGCGTGGTCGATGGCGTACCGCACGACGAACTCGTCGATGGTGTCGAAGTCCGCGACCGCGGTCGAATCCATTTCCAGCACGGTGCCGTCATCGTCGACGACCCACGACGGTTCCGGGTCGTGGGGCGAAAGATGCGAGATCATGCCCAACTCCGGGTCGGGCTCGGCGAACCCGTCGAGGTTGACGCGCTGCTGATCGAGCAGGCGAATGCGACCCAGCCGGTGATCCTGCTCGGGCTCGGGGCTGTTCAGGTGCATGGCACTCGCCGTACCTCTCTCGTTGCGTGACGGACACAGCATCGACCCGAGTCCTCGGCCGGGACAACGGCAAACGGCGACCTTCCAACAACCTGTGTGACGGCGGCGATCTCGTTTCAACAAGATGGTTTCAACAAGATGTTGGAAAATGGCGAAAGCCTCTGGCAGACGGGTCGCCCGTCTCGCACACTTGCCCGGAACTCGACGGAGGCGGCGAATGCGCGACTCCGCGTGTAGATGGAGGTTCCCCATGTCCGACGTTGTCAACGAAGACGACAGGCCCCGCAGCGCAACGCCGGAGGGTCGTCGAAGTCATCTACGCGGGAACCTGGGCGTGCCCGCCATCGTCCTCATGGTGGTGGCCGCGGCGGCGCCGCTGTCGACGATCGGCGGCAACGTACCGATCGGCATTGCAC
>NZ_JBOGDD010000882.1:0-7609 GCF_050701675.1 Mycobacterium sp.
CCTCGACGGTGATGCCGCCGTACTGCGTCAGGACGTCACCGGGTCGCTGCGCGGTGGCCGACGGCATGTTCTCGGCCATCGGCACCGTAGCGACGACGTCGATGGGCAACTGCTGCTTGGCGGCCAGGACCACGGTGGCGATGACGGCTGCCGCCCCGCCCATGTCGGACGTCATGTGATGCATGTTGGCGGCGGGCTTGATCGAGATGCCGCCGGTGTCGAAGGTGATGCCCTTGCCGACGAGGGCGACCTTCTTGGCCTTCTTCGACTTGCCACCCTCGTGGGTGAGGCGCACCAGTCGTGGCGGACGCGAGGAGCCCTTGCCGACGCCGACGATGCCGCCGTACCCGCCCTTCTCGAGAGCCTTCTCGTCGAGCACCTCGACTCGCAGGCCCACCGACTCGCCGAGAGCTCTTGCACGCTTGGCGAATTCGTCGGGAAACAGGTGGCTCGGGGGCGTGTTGACGAAGTCACGTGCCGTGGCAACCGCCGTGGCGACGTTCGTCCCACGGACCGCGTCGGCCTTGGCGCTCTTCGCCGTCGACAACACCGTGATCTTGGACAGCCCGGCTTCCTTCGGTGCGGTCTTGGCGCTGCGGAACTCGGTGAACCGGTAGGCGCCGAGGATCAGGCCCTCGACCGTTGCCGCCACGTCGAGCTCCGAGAGTGTCGTTACGACGCTCTCGGTGCCGGCGAGCGCGCGGGCCGCAACCCCGGCGGCCCGGCGGATCACGTCGCCCGGCCATTCGTCGCGGTTCTTGCCGAGCCCGACGGCGAGCACGCTCGCGACCGGTAGGGACGGGGTGATCACCCGGGTGGTCTGGTCGCTGCCGCCCTTGGCGCCGAGCGCCTTCAGCGCCACCTCGATCTCGCCGACCGCCTCGGCGTCGAGGAATGGGTTCGCGACCACGGTCGCCTGGTCGTCGTCACCCGTGACTACGGGAACGATCAATACCGCAGAGCCGATGCCGCGCTTGGGCAGGGCGGCGGCGACGGTGACGGTGGGGGACTGGTAGCCGGGTACGGTGCTCACGCGATCACCCTAGCGCCGGGGATTAGGTACGGCGGGCAGGAGCGAAGCGACCCGGGGATTAGGCTGGCTCGCCGTGAGTGAGAACCTGCTGAAGGGCCCGCTGGAGGATCGCCACCGTGAACTGGGCGCGAGCTTCGCCGAATTCGGAGGCTGGCTCATGCCGGTGTCGTACGCGGGCACGGTCAGCGAGCACAACGCCACCCGCAACGCCGTCGGACTCTTCGACGTCAGCCACCTCGGTAAGGCCCTGGTGCGCGGGCCGGGCGCCGCGGAGTACGTCAACTCCGCACTGACCAACGACCTCGGTCGCATCGAACCAGGAAAGGCGCAGTACACGTTGTGCTGCAACGACTCTGGCGGTGTCATCGACGACCTCATCGCCTACTACGTGTCCGACGACGAGGTGTTCCTGGTGCCGAACGCGGCGAACACCGCCGCCGTGGTGACCGCGCTGCAGCAGCGGGCCCCCGCCGGGTTGACGATCACCGACGAGCACCGTTCCTACGCCGTGCTCGCGGTGCAGGGGCCCAAGTCGGCCGAGGTGCTCGGCGTGCTGGGACTACCGACCGCCATGGACTACATGGGGTACGCCGATGCCGAGTTCGCAGGCGTGCCCGTTCGTGTCTGCCGCACCGGCTACACCGGCGAGCACGGGTACGAGTTGCTGCCGCAGTGGGACCGGGCGGCCGTCGTGTTCGACGCCCTGGTCGAGGCCGTCAAGGCCGCTGACGGTGCGCCCGCCGGACTCGGTGCCCGCGACACCCTGCGCACCGAGATGGGCTATCCGCTGCACGGGCACGAATTGTCGCTGGACATCTCCCCGCTGCAGGCCCGCTGCGGCTGGGCGATCGGGTGGCGCAAGGATGCGTTCTGGGGCCGCGAGGCCCTGCTTGCCGAGAAGCAGGCGGGGCCGCGGCGGCTGCTCCGCGGGCTGAAGGCGTTGGGGCGCGGGGTTCTCCGAGCCGACATGACGGTGCTCGACGGTGATCGGCCGGTCGGCGTCACGACGTCGGGAACCTTCTCTCCCACTTTGAAACTCGGCATTGCGCTGGCGCTCATCGATACCGACGCCGAGATCGCCGTCGGACAGCACGTGACGGTCGACGTCCGCGGCCGGCCGCTCGAGTGCGAAGTCGTCGCACCGCCGTTCGTGGAGGCGAAAACCCGATAGTCACGGGTTATACAATCGGTACATGACTGAAGGCCCCCTCGAGTTCACGCTTGCCCGCAATGCGAATCCGGCAAGCGACGAGGTACGTGCCGACATTCTGGCCGATCCGGGCTTCGGCCGCTTCCACACCGACCACATGGTGTCGATCGACTACACCGAGGGCCGTGGCTGGCACGACGCGACGGTGCTTCCCTACGGTCCGATCCAGCTCGATCCCTCCGCGATCGTGCTGCACTACGCGCAAGAGGTCTTCGAGGGTCTCAAGGCCTACCGGTGGCTCGACGGCTCCATCGTGTCCTTCCGTCCTGAGGCCAACGCCGCCCGGCTGCGGACCTCCGCGCGGCGCCTGGCCATCCCCGAACTGCCCGAAGCGGTGTTCGGGGAGTCGCTGCGGCAGCTGATCGCCGTCGATCACGACTGGGTGCCCGCCGCAGGCGGTGAGCAGTCGCTGTATCTGCGGCCCTTCATCTTCGCCACCGAGCCGGGTCTCGGCGTGCGGCCGGCGGTCGAGTACCGCTACATGGTGATCGCCTCGCCTGCCGGTGCCTACTTCAAGGGCGGCATCAAGCCGGTGTCGGTGTGGTTGTCGACGGAATACGTGCGCGCCAGCCCTGGTGGCACCGGCGCGGCGAAGTTCGGCGGCAACTACGCGGCGTCGCTGCTGGCGCAGGCGGAGGCAACGGACAACGGCTGCGATCAGGTGGTCTGGCTCGACGCCATCGAGCGCCGCTACATCGAGGAGATGGGCGGCATGAACCTGTTCTTCGTCTTCGGCAGCGGAGGTACCGCGCGTCTGGTCACGCCCGAACTCAGCGGTTCATTGCTGCCGGGAATCACTCGAGACTCGTTGCTGCAGTTGGCAACCGACGCGGGATACTCCGTCGAGGAACGCAAGATCGACGTCGACGAATGGCAGAAGAAGGCCGCAGCGGGTGAAATCACCGAGGTCTTCGCGTGCGGCACGGCAGCCGTCATCACGCCGGTGTCGCTCGTCAAGTTCGGCGACGGCGAGTTCACCATTGCCGACGGCGAGCCCGGTGAGGTAACGATGGCGTTGCGCGACACCCTGACCGGTATTCAACGTGGCAAGTTCGCCGACACCCACGGCTGGATGACCCGACTCGACTAGGCCTTCTCGAGGACGGCTCAGCGCCGCTGGTGGTTGCGACTCGGCTACCATCGAATTCGTCCAGACGGACACCGGACGAGCGGCACCGTACCCGGCCAGCGACAAGACGGCGCTCATAGAGGTGTGTCATGTCGTGGATCGTTCTCGTCATATCGGGTGTGCTGGAATCGGTGTGGGCCGTCGCACTGGGCAAGTCCGAGGGGTTCTCCCGTCTGCAACCGTCAGTGGTGTTCTTCGTCGCGCTGACGTTGTCGATGTCGGGGCTGGCCTACGCAATGCGCGACCTGCCGACGGCCACCAGCTACGTGGTGTGGGTCGGCATCGGCGCGGTGTTGACCGCCTCGTATTCGTTCGCGACGGGGGACGAGGCGGTGTCAGTGCTGAAGATCGTCCTGATCGGCATGATCACGGCCTCGGTCATTGGCCTCAAGGTCCTGCACGGTTGAGTCTCAGCCGACGGCCAGGCCGAGCGCCGCGACGGTGGTCGTCACCTCGACTGCGGCGCCAAGAACGTCACCGGTGATCCCGCCGAACCGCCGTACGCAGTGCGCCACCAGGGTCACGGTGACGACGAGCGCCGCGACCACCGCGACTGGTCCCTGCCACGGCCGGGCTGTGGCGAACACCGACGCTCCTGCCAACACCAGCGTCCATCCGGCGACGACCCAGAGCGGTTGCGTCCCCGCGACCTGCCCGCCGAGCGAGCTGCCCGCCGCCGCAGGCACCGAACGACGACAAGTCGTCACCGCTGCGACGCGCCCCGCCGCGACCGCAACCACGATCGCGACCGGGCCGAGCATGGCAAACGCCAGGCCCTGCACGACGATCACCAACACCACTGCGGCGACGCCGAACGGGCCCGCCGACCCGTCGCGCATCACCGCGAGCGCACGCTCGGGCGGCCCGTAGCAGCCGAGCGCGTCCGTGGTGTCGGACAGGCCGTCGACGTGCAGGCCGCGGGTCACCAGGACCAGCACCGCCACCGCGGCGATGCCCGTCAGGGGATTGCCGGTCCCGAACGCCTGCGCCGCCACCCACGACGTCCCTGCCGCAAGGGCTCCCAACGCAATGCCGACCACCGGCAGCGCACTGAGGGCGCCGCGGCCGAACGGGTGTCGCGTGCGTACCGGCAGCACCGTCGCGAAGGCGAAAGCCGATGCGAGTGAACCGATCACGCCTCGATTCCCGGGTCGCTCCGCTCTCCCCCGCAAGCGGGGGGACCCCCAGCTCCGGACGCGTTGTCGGACACGTTCGCCTCGTCGAAGGTGGCCATCGACGCCAGCGTGGCGATCGCCGCGCGCAGGATCGGCAGCGCGACCGTGGCGCCGGTGCCCTCGCCGAGGCGCATCCCGAGGTCGACGATCGGCTCCAGTTGCAGGCGCTCCAGCGCCAGGGCGTGCGCGGGTTCGGTGGACAGATGCCCGGCCTGCCACCAGGACCGCGCACCCGGCGCCATCCGGTCGGCCACCAGGGCGGCCGCGGTGACCACGACGCCGTCGAGTAGCACCGGAGTGCGCCGCACCGCCGCCTGCAGGCAGAAGCCCGCCATCGCCGCCAGATCCGCGCCACCGCAGACCCGAAGCAGCGCGACGGGATCCGAGGACACGTCGCGGGCCCGGAACAGCGCGTCCCTGATGGCGGCGGTCTTGCGCGCCCAGCCTGCGTCGTCGATGCCGGTACCGCGCCCGATCACCGCGACGGGCTCCGAGCCCGTCAGCGCGGCGATCAACGTCGTTGCGGCCGTGGTGTTTCCGATGCCCATGTCACCGGCGATCAAGAGGTCGGCGCCCGAGTCGACCTCTTCGTCGGCGATCGCCCGGCCCGCGTCGAGCGCGGCCACCATCTCGTCGGCGCTCAGCGCGTCCTCTTTCGCGATGTTGCCGCTGCCGCGGCGCACCTTGTGCACGCCGATGGCCTCGGACAGTGGCTCGTCGGAGTCCACCGCGACGTCGACCACCCGCACGCTGGCCCCCGCGAGCTCGGCCAGCACGTTGATCGCCGCTCCACCCGCGTCGAAGTTCGCCACCATTTGCGCGGTCACCTCGGTGGGAAACGCGGACACCCCGGCGGCCGTCACGCCGTGGTCACCCGCGAATACGACGATCCGCGGGCGCTCGAACTGCCGGGGCGGGCACACGCCCTGGCAGGCCGACACCCACACCGACAGATCCTCCAGCCGGCCCAGCGCGCCCGGTGGCTTGGTCAACGTGGCCTGGCGCGCACGGGCGGCGGCCTCGGCCTCGTCGTCCAGAGCCGGTATGGCGGGGATGGGCTGGATTTCCGTCACGTTGTCTCCTTGACCGTCAGTGGTTGGCCGGCGATCACCAGCACGACGCGGTCGCACACCGCGGCCAAGCGCTGATTGAGGGCACCCAACCCGTCGGCGAACCTACGACCCGACTCGGTGGCGGGCACCACCGTCAGCCCGACTTCGGGACTGACCAGCGCGAGCGGTCCCCGGAAGGCGCCGACTGCCTCGACGAGGTCGTCGACGTCCATTCCCAAGTCCGCCGACACCGGTCCACCGGTCCACGCCTCGCGTCGATCCATCGCGGCGACCAGCCAGCCACCGATATCGTCGACGAGTGTCGCGGTGCCGTCATCGGAGCGCAATTGCGTTGCCACGTCGGCGCTTTCGACCGTCGACCACGGTGACGGCCTGCGCTGCCGGTGCGCGGCGATCCTGGCTGACCACTCCGGATCCGACTCGGGATCGGACGGGATCGCACCGGTGGCCACGTAGCGGACGCACCCACCGGGGTCGACCGCATGGGTGATCGCCGCCTCCGCCCACTGCGACTTGCCCGACCGGATACCGCCCAGCGCGAGGACGCGCACCTCGGCTCAGGCGACCTTGGCGCCACGCTCGACCTGTGGGCGCGGTGCCCGCATCCGGCGCAGCTGAGAAGCCCGACTGGCGGCGTAGAAGCCGAGCTTCCAACCGCTTTCGCCGTTGCCGGGGAACTTGGCGTCGACGCCCTTGTTGACGCGCCTGGCGATCAGCAGCCCGTCGATCACCATGACCACCACCAGCCCGAGCATGACGAACTGCACGTAGTACTGGATCTGGACCGACGGCAGCGACAACATCACGAAGACCAGCGCGAGCGCGGCGGGCATGAACAGGCCGAGCACGTTTCGGCGCGAGTCCACGATGTCGCGGGTCAACTTGCGCACTGGTCCCTTGTCGCGCGGCAGGAGGTAGGCGTCGTCACCGGACATCATCTTCTCGCGGCGCTCGGCCTGGTCGGCGCGACGGGTGAGCTTCTCGGCCTTGCGCTCGTCCTTGGTGAGCGACTGCCGGTTCGCCTTCTTGCGCTTGCGGGCCTCCGCTGCCGTCATCGGTGCCGGCGCCACCGGCCCTCGGGTGCGGGTCTGGTTGCGCTTGGGAGTCGGCCTGCCCTTCGGGGCAGTGACGCGGGCGCGGGCCTCCTGCTCGGCGTCGGACAACCCACCAGCGGCGGAGTCGTCACCCTCCTCGGGTTGGGGGGTGTCCTTCTTACGGCCAAGCAGATTCACACCTGCCAGGTTACTTCCGATTCGGCGGCGTCCAGCATGCACCTCCTGCGACGCGGACTTACCCTGCAGGAATGACGGGCCCCGCGCTGCGCGTGCTGATCGCCCCCGACTGCTACGGCGACAGCCTCACCGCCGTGCAGGCCGCCGACGCCATCGCCACCGGCTGGCAGCGGGGCAGGTCGCGAGACCAGCTGACACTGGCGCCGCAGTCCGACGGCGGCCCCGGTTTCGTCGATGTGCTGGCGAGTCGCTTCGGCGGCCGTCGGACAGCCGTCACCAGCGGCCCGCTGACCGATGACGTGATCGCCGAATGGGTCTTCGACGCCGAAACGAGGACGGCGTACGTCGAATGTGCCCAGGCCTGCGGCCTTGCGCTGCTAGGTGGGCCGCCGACGGTGCGGACCGCGCTCGACGCGCACAGCGGGGGAGTCGGCCAACTGATCGACGCCGCGCTGGTGGCGGGCGCCGAGCGCATCGTCGTCGGGCTTGGCGGCAGCGCCTGTACCGACGGCGGCCGCGGCATGATCGATGCGCTCGGCGGACTCGATGCCGCACTCGCCCGGCTGGCCGACGTGGACCTGATCGCCGCCACCGACGTCGAGCACCCGTTGCTTGGCCCAAGGGGCGCGGCCCACGTGTTCGGCCCGCAGAAGGGCGCCGACCCCGCCACCGTCGCGGTGCTCGAGGACGGGTTGACCGCTTGGGCCGCCGACCTCGAGGCTGCCGCGGGGCGTGCGGTGCGCGACGAGCCCGGTGC
>NZ_JBOGDD010000883.1:0-9974 GCF_050701675.1 Mycobacterium sp.
GCCCGAGTGGGAGCAGGAACTGCTCGCCACCGCGACGGCACCGGCGGCTGCTCCCGCCGAAGCGGGGGCCGTTGCCACCGCGACGGCACCGGCGGCTGCTCCCGCCGAAGCGGGAGCCGTTGCCACCGAGACGACCACCACGGAGGCCTAGATGGCGAACTACACCGCTGCCGACGTCAAGCGACTTCGGGAGCTGACCGGCTCCGGCATGCTCGACTGCAAGAACGCCCTGGTCGAGGCCGATGGCGACTTCGAGCGGGCTGTCGAGGTGCTGCGGATCAAGGGCGCCAAGGACGTCGGCAAGCGTGCCGAGCGTGCGACGGCCGAGGGTCTGGTCGCAGCCAAGGGCGGCGCGCTCATCGAGCTGAACTCGGAGACGGACTTCGTCGCGAAGAACGAGGAGTTCCAGTCGGTGGCCGCGCAGGTCGTGGCGGCCGCTGCCGAGTCCAAGGCGTCCGACGTCGACGAGCTGAAGGCGGCCCGCGTCGGTGACAAGACCGTCGAGCAGGTCATCGCGGACCTGTCCGCCAAGATCGGCGAGAAGCTCGAGCTGCGCCGTGCCGTGTACTTCGACGGGACCGTCGAGGTGTACCTGCACAAGCGGTCGTCGGATCTGCCGCCTGCCGTCGGTGTTCTCGTCGAGTACACCGGAGGCAATGCGGAGGTCGCGCACACCGTGGCTCTGCAGGTTGCGTCGATGAAGGCGAAGTACCTGACCCGCGATGACGTACCCGCCGATGCCGTTGCCAACGAGCGCCGCATCGCCGAGGAGACGGCCCGCGAAGAAGGTAAGCCCGAGCAGGCGCTGTCGAAGATCATCGAGGGTCGCCTCACCGGCTACTTCAAGGACGTCGTCCTGTTGGACCAGCAGGCCATCTCCGACGACAAGAAGACCGTCAAGGCGGTCATCGACGACGCCGGACTGACCGTGACCCGGTTCGTCCGCTTCGAGGTCGGTCGCGCCTAGCGCTGCAAGAAACTTGAGCGACACACCACGTCGTTCATCAGGAGACCCCGCGTCCCCACCGGTGATCCCGGTCGGCGCGGGGTTTCTTCTCGTTCGGGGGTAGTCCACGACCCACCACGCGTTATTGCACACGTGTGTTGCTAGCGTCGGCGCATGACCTACGTTTCCGCGTTCGACGACGACGCACTTGGCGAGCTCGACGCGACGGGCGTCGTGGAGGCCCTCGCCTCGGGAGCGGTATCCAGGTTGGACGTCGCCGAGGCGGCCATCGCGCGCACCCAGAAGGTCAACCCGCAGCTGAACGGGCTCGCCTACGAGGCGTTCGACGCGGCCCGCGCCCGCGCATCGGCGAAGACGCCCTACGGCGGCTACTTCGACGGCGTGCCGACCTTCGTCAAGGACAACGTCGCGGTGGCGGGCATGCCGACGATGGAGGGCGCCGACGCGTGGCAGCCCCGACCCGAGCGTGCGAACGGCGACTTCGCCCGCGCCTACCTGTCCACCGGACTCGTCGCGCTTGGCAAGACGCAGTTGTCCGAGTTCGGTTTCAGCGCCGTTGCCGAACACCCCCGGCTGGGTGCCGTGCGCAATCCCTGGAACACCGACTACACCGCAGGAGCGTCGTCGTCCGGGTCGGGCGCTTTCGTGGCGGCCGGCGTGGTGCCGATCGCCCACGCCAACGACGGCGGCGGGTCGATCCGGATCCCGGCGTCGTGCAACGGCCTGGTGGGCCTCAAACCGACGCGTGGTCGACTGCCCCTGGACAAGAACATGCGCGAGATGCCGATCCGAATCGTGGCGAACGGGGTGCTGACTCGTTCGGTGCGGGACACGGCGGCCTTCTACCGTGAGGTCGAAAAGGTATGGCGCAGCCCGAAACTCCCATTGATCGGTGACGTCACACGACCTGGACGGGACCGCCTGCGGGTCGCGGTGTTCACCAGGTCGGTCAAGCGCGAGTGCAGTCCGGAGATCCGCGGCCACACACTCGCCACCGCCGAGCTGCTCGAAGGTTTGGGACACCGCGTCGAGTATCTCGACGAACCGCCCGTTCCGCAGTCCTTCATCGACGACTTCCTTCTCTACTGGGGCTTGCTGGCGTTCGCGCTGGTGCGTGGGGGACAGGGCCGCTTCGGCGAGTCCTTCGACCGCGGGCGGCTGGACAACCTCACCCTCGGTCTGGAGAGGCTCGCCAGCCGAAATCTGCACCGGCTGCCGCTGGCGATCGTCCGGCTCTCCACCCTGCGCCTGCGGACGTTGAAGTCGATACGCGACTACGACGTACTGCTCACCCCGACACTTGCGGACGCTCCGCCCCTCGTGGGACACGTCGACCCCACGGCCGACTATGACCAGATCATCGAGAAACTCGTGGACTGGGTGGCCTTCACACCCCTGCAGAACGTCACGGGTGACCCCGCAATCTCGTTGCCGCTCGCCGAGTCCGTGAACGGCCTACCGATCGGCGTGATGCTCAGCGCCCGGCTGGGCCGCGAGGCGACGCTACTGGAACTCGCCTACGAGCTCGAAGAGGCCAGCCCGTTCCGCCGACTCCGAAGCGGCGGCCGCTAATCATCGAACGTCGGCAGTGGCAGGGTGGCCGCGCATCCGGCGTCGTAACCGGTTGGGTCGTCGAGGAAGTCGACGAGGATCTGCTGCGCGCACGGGGACCGGCTGAGCACGTCGTGGCCGCTACCCGCGATGCGGACGACGCGCCCGTTGGGGAGGCCCTCGGCCGCCAGATCGGCCTGGCTTGGTGGGGTGACCGCGTCCAGCGTGCCGGCGAGCAACAGCGCGGGCACGTCGCTGTGCACCGTTTCGTGCACGGCTGCATCGGCGCGCCCGACGTTCCACGCGGCGCACTCGTCCACCAGTTGGGGCGCCTGCGGTGGCAGTGAGAGCACCTCGGACGGGAGCCGCGGAAGGACGCGCCGTGCCGCGGCGAGGATCGAAGCCGTGTCGGTGAACGCCACGGACTCCCGGCAGAACACGCCATAGGTCAGGCCGTAGCCCACCAGATCGGGCGGACTGAGGGATCCGAGCAACAGCGCCGCGGCCGGGGCGGGATCTCCGGTGGCGATCGCGTGAATCACCTTGGGGAGCGACGGAATCAGTGATGTGTTCAGGGTGGCCGAGACCACCAGGCCGAGTGCGGTGCGGAGATCGGCGATGTCCGAGGCATTTTCACTCGTATCGAACGACGCCAGGTCGTTGCCGTCGCCCACCAGCCGGGCATGGCAGGCCCGCACGGCGGCGAGATCCTTCTCTGCGGTACTGGGCGCCATGATCGACATTCCCGTGGCTGCGGCGACGAACTCGTCGATCTCGGGGCACGTCAGCGCGGGTTGTGCGTGCAACGTACCGCGTTGGTCGATGAGGATGACATCGCGGTCGCGGTTGATGCCCGCCGCTACCAACGTGTTTCCCAGCGGCAGGCCGGGGCCGCCAGGACCGCCGGCCACGTACAGCATCGGGTCTGGTTTCGGGTTCGCCGACGTGGCCCTGGCACGGGCCACCGCGATCTTGATGGTGCGACCGTCAGGTCGGGCCCGGTCCTCCGGCACCACCAGGAATCCGCAGGAGAATTCTGGCCCGAGGTCGAGGCTCGGCACGCCGCGCAGGTTCGGCACGGGGCACGGCGCGGACTCGAAGGCAGCCGTCTTCGGTTCGGGCTCGGGCGTGGGCGGTTCTGTGCACCCCGCGGCGAGCAGGGCAATGACGCCGAGTGCGGCGCCGAGAGTTCGCATCTGGCTGACTGTAGGGACGACCCGGTGATTCCGTGGCGCTTCGCAGGTGCCGCCAGAGGCGCGCGCTCGAGGACGATGTCGACACTCCGACACAATCTCGACGACGGAATCCGTTGTCCGTGTGACACAGCGCCGTAACCCCACTTAGGTCGAGTTAACGCGCCGGACATCACTAGTAGCCACCGAAGAAACACGACGGGCCGAACATCCCTGCTGTGGAGTCCACTGCACCCACGACCGTTCGATCACCGGCGATCGCCACCGCGTCGGGCAATACCTTCGGGTATCTCGTCCGCTTCGCGTTGGCGAACATTCGCCGCAGGCCCGAACGGTTTGTGCTGTCCGTCCTTGGCATCGCGTTGGCGATAGCGTGCGTCGCCGTCGTCCGCACCATCTCGTCGAGCTTCGCCATCACCGGCGCCGACTCGGTGACCGACGTACTTGGAGGCGCTGAACTGTGGGCGGTACCTGCCGCCGGTGTGCACTTCGACCCGGATGCTCAGGCGCTGGTAGCCGATGGCCCTGCACCCGAGCTGGCGCTTCCCGCAGGTTGGCGGGGCACCCACACGCTCTCCGGTGTCACGACGATCGACCGTAACGCGGTGTCGCTGCGCGGCAATGACGAGATTCCCTCCGGCCAAGCAGTTTTCGGATCCGCGTTGGCCGACCGTCTCAACGTGACTGCAGGCGACCGGGTGGAGATCGGCGGTGAGAGTCTC
The DNA here is from genome assembly GCF_050701675.1 of Mycobacterium sp. Taxonomy (GTDB): domain Bacteria; phylum Actinomycetota; class Actinomycetes; order Mycobacteriales; family Mycobacteriaceae; genus Mycobacterium. Next base: position 4,434 of record NZ_JBOGDD010000883.1, read on the forward strand.
GCCGTCGGCATCTCGGGCGGCGGCCAATCCGCCGCCGTCGCCACCGGACTGGCCCGGTCGGTCGTCGGCGAGAAGGGGTGGTGGACGGTCTTCGCCCCGGCAGGTCAGGAAAAGGACCGCAACCTAGCGCAGACCTTTGGCGCCGCGACGGGTCTGCCGTCGACTTCGGATCCTGCGGTGATGCCCGATGCCGCGGGTGCGGGTCTGATCTACGACACCGTCGGCGGTAACGGGCCACTGACCTTCGAGCAGAAGTTCTCGGCCCTGTTCTCGGGCAAGGTGACCAGCTCGACGCTCGGTTTGATCTCGACGATCGGACTCGGCCTCGGCTTCGTCATCGCCGTGTCCTCATTCCTGGCGGCAGTGCAGGAACGCAAGCGCGAATTCGGCATCATGTCCAGCATCGGCTTGGCCGACGAGGTGCTCTACTTCTTCCTCGTCGAGTCGGCGATCGTCTTCGTCGTCGCCTACGTGATCGGCATCGCTGGTGCGGGAATCGCCGTGGCACTGGTGATTCCGGGTATCGCCACACCGATGGCGTGGCTGCAGGCATCGGCGATGGTCGCCGCGTTCCTGCCTGCCATGGCGATTGTGGGCGCGCTGGTTCCCGTGCACCGGTTGTTGCAGCAACGTCCAGTCGACTTGTTGGGAGATCGGTAATCATGCCCAGGGCGAGCGAAGCGACGGGGGAATCATGCCCAGGGCGAGCGAAGCGACGGGGGAATCATGCTGAGTAAGGGCTTGGCCTACGGTTGGCTTGCCGCGCGGCGGCGCATCGGCGAGATGATCCTGCCCGTCGTCACCACGGCCACCGGCGCATTCCTCGTCGTCCTGGTGTTCGGGATGTCCGACGGAATCCGCGCCCAGTCCGCGTCGCTGGGACATGCCGACGAGATCGGCCGCGCGGTCGTGCTGATCGCCGTGATGGTGCTGTTGGTCGGAGTCGTCGAGGTGGCCGTCGCGACCACTCGGACGGTCGCACATCGCACCAAGGAACTCGGCGTCCTCGGCGCCAACGGCGTGCCCCGCACTCCGGTGGTGGCCGCACTGCTCGTCGAACCCGTTGTCTCCGCCGTGCTCGGCGCGATCGTCGGCGCTGCCCTGGCCGCCGCCGTCGCACTCCTGCTCGGCGCAACGGGTTTCGTTCCCACCGGGGTCGCCGTCGGCGGACTCCTTCTCGGCGGCGGGATAGCCGTCGTCGTCAGCATCGTCGCCGCGTTGGCGACGAGCATCTTGCCCACGTGGACCGCAGCGTCGCGGCCCCCGATCCGTTCGCTCTCCGCGGGAGGCTGATTCATGACGGTCATCAAAGACACCGACGAAACCACCGTCGTCGCCACGGCCGAGGCGCCAGATGCCGAGACCAAGGTGGCGCCGGTCATCGAAGTATCCGACGTCTGGAAGCTGCACAAGCTGGGCGACGAGGTCGTCAAGGCGCTCGTCGCCGCCGAACTCTCGGTGATGCCAGGCGAATTCGTCTGCCTGATGGGCCCAAGCAGCAGCGGCAAGTCCACGCTGCTCAACATCATCGGCGGGCTGGACCGACCGACCAAGGGGACGGTGAAGGTCGCAGGCAAGGTCACCGGGCAGCTCACGGAGAGCCAGTTCGCCGCGCTGCGCCACGACACCATCGGCTTCATCTTCCAGAGTTACAACCTGATCCCGTTCCTGTCCGCGGTCGAGAACGTCGAGCTACCGCTGATGTTCGAGCCGTATGACCGGAAGTCGTTGCGCAAGCGCGCCACCGAACTCCTCGAGTTGGTGGGGCTGAGCCACCGCATCAACCATCAGCCCACCAAGATGTCCGGTGGTGAACAGCAGCGCACCGCCATCGCGCGCTCGCTGATCAGCAACCCGACGCTCGTCCTCGCCGACGAGCCGACGGCGAATCTGGATCACAAGACGGGCGAGACGGTCGTGCGAATGCTGCGCGACCTGTGCTCGACCATCGGCGTCACCGTTGTCGCCAGCACCCACGACCCGATTGTCGCCGATGAGGCAAGCCGCGTCGTACGGATGAAAGACGGACAGATCGTCAACTGACCCGGTCCCCGAGTGGGATTCGATCCGATTGGGAGAAAAGCAATGACACAAGAGATGGAAGCGACGCGGCCGTCCGACCGCGACGCGCTGTTGACGACCGAGCTCGTCCCCGAACAGATCCTGCCCAAGGTGATGAGTACGTTCGGCCTCACCGCGGCATACGTCTTCATCATCTGCTGGGTGACAGGTTCGTCGGTGATGGCCGCAGGCGGGTGGACGGCGATCCCGATGTGGGTTCTCGGCATCCTCACCTTCCTGATCCCCGCAGGTATGGCCGTGGTGGAACTCGGCAACCTGTGGCCGGGCCAGGGCGGCGTGTACATCTGGGCCACCCGAACCATGGGTGAGACGTGGGGTTTCATCGGCGGCTATCTGTCCTGGGTCCCGGTGATCCTGAACGCCGCATCCTCGCCGGCGGTCGTTCTGCAGTTCCTTCTCCTGGCCTTCCACACGGAACTTGGATTGACGACGAGCATCATCCTGCAGTTGGTGATCCTGTGGACGGTGGTGGGGCTGGCGCTGGCGAAACTCGCTGCCAATCAACGCATCATGAACATCGTCTTCGTGGTCTACGGCGTCCTGACACTGGTGATCTTCATCTGCGGAGTCCTCTTCGCCACCAAGCACGGTTCGGCCACCCCGTTCAACATGCACGAGGCGACGGTGCCCAACTTCGCCGTCGCGGGATTCCTCTACGGGACCGTGCTGCTGTACCTGCTCGGCGTCGAGACCCCGTACAACATGGGCGCGGAGTTCCTGTCGGTGCGCAAGAGCGGACCGAAGATGATCCTGTGGGGTTCGACGGCCTTGGTGGCCATCTACCTGTTGACCACGCTCGGCACGATGATGGCTCTTCCCGGCGACCAGATCGATCCGGTGACCGGTGTCATCGGCGCCCTCGGTGTCTCGGGTTTCCCAGGGTTGATGGAAATCTGCGCGGTCGTGCTGGCTGGCATCATCATCGTGGCACTCATGACCTACCAGGTCGCCTATTCGCGACTCATCTTCGTCTCCGGCTTGGAGCGTCACCTGCCGCGGGTGTTCACGCACCTCAATCCGCGCACTCGAAACCCGGTGACCGCCATCCTGATCCAGGGTGTGCTGTCGTCGCTGATCCTGGTGGGGCTGTACTCGCAGAGCAGCATGGCGAACGTCACCATCTACCTGCAGGGCGGGCTGAGCACGGTGTGGCTGCTGTCGGGATTCTTCTTCCTGATTCCGGTCATCGTCGCGCGGAAGAAGTACGCCGATCGCTATGCCAGCGAGAAGTTCTGGCGCATCCCCGGCGGCATGGTCGGCGTGTGGATCGTCGTCGTCGTCGGCACGCTCGGCACCATCGGCGGCGTCTACTACTCGTTCGTGACCCCGTGGATCGACGTCCCGCAGAGCACCTGGATGACGTGGGTCGGCGGGATCAGCGTGGGCATGTTCGCCCTCGGTCTGGTCGTATTCGTCTTCGGCCGCCGATCGGCGCACAAGGTAAGCAAGGAAGACTCGCTGGCACATCTGGCGGTCTTCGAGACCAAGAAGTCTGAAACCACGACCCCTGAGGGAGCCTGAACGATGACCCTGGACAGCACCACGCTCCGCGCGGACGCTACCGAGGACAAGACCAACTACCCGCTCGATCCGCTCTCGGGCGCCGAGATCCAGTCGGCGGCCTCGATCATCATGGAATCCGAATATTCGTCGGCGACATTGAAGTTCGTGATGATTCAGCTGGCTGAGCCGGCAAAGACCGCGGCGCTGAAGTTCGACGGCCTCGAAGTGCCACGCTGCGCGTTCGCCACCATGTACGACGGTGCCGCCAAGATGATCTACGAGGCCGTCGTCGACCTCGGCGCGAGGGTCATCGATTCGTGGAAGTCGATTCCCGGCCGCTTCCCCTCCTATCTGGTCGAGCACATGACGGGGGTGGAGGACAAGGTTCGCGAGGACCCGCGGTGGCAGGAGGCGATGCGCAAGCGTGGCATCACCGACTTCGACCTGGCGATGATCGACCCTTGGCCCGCAGGCTATTACGGGCAGGGTGACCACTACGACAACTCCCCGCTGATCTGCCGGCCGCTGACATTCATGCGGGCGGCGCCGTCGGAGCACGGCTATGCGCGCCCGGTGGAGGGTTTGATCGTCACGTTCGACCTCGACAACATGGAGATCGTCGACATCGAGGACTACGGCGTGGTCCCCATGCCGCCGACCGCGGGCAACTACGACGAGCGGTTCATGTTCGACCCGAACAACCGCCCGGCATTCAGCGAGTTCCGCTCGGACGTCAAGCCGATCGAGATCACTCAGCCCGACGGTCCGAGCTTCACCGTCGACGGCTGGCACGTCACGTGGCAGAAGTGGTCCCTACGCATCGGCTTCAACCCGCGTGAGGGCATCACGCTGCACGAGGTCACCTACACCGACCGCGGCGAGACCAGGCCCATCATATATCGCGGGTCTCTGTCGGAGATGGTGGTGCCCTACGGTGACACGTCGCCGACCCACTGGAACAAGAACGTCTTCGACATGGGCGAGGTGGGAATGGGCTTCTCGGCCAACCCGCTGACGCTCGGCTGCGACTGTCTCGGCGAAATCCACTACTTCGACGGCACGGTCAATGACTCCGACGGCAACGCGGTGACCATCCCGAACGCCATCTGCATGCACGAGGAGGACTACGGAATCTCCTGGAAGCACACTGACTTTCGCACTCAAGAAGTCGAAGTGCGCCGTTCGCGGCGGTTGGTCATCTCGATGATCTGCACGGTCGGCAACTACGAGTACGGATTCTTCTGGTACTTCTACAACGACGCCTCCATCGAGGTCGAGGTCAAGCTGTCCGGCGTGCTGACCACGGGCTCCATCCCCGAGGGGGAGCTGCCGCGGTGGGGCAAGCTCGTCGCCCCCGGTGTCTACGGGCCGAATCACCAGCACTTCTTCAACTTCCGGCTCGACATGAGCGTCGATGGGGCGGGAAACAGTGTCTACGAGGTCGATTCGATTCCCGAGCCCGACCCCGCGCTGAACCCGCATCACAACGCCTGGATCACCCGGGACACGTTGGTGGCGTCCGAGGCCGAGGGCGCCCGCGACTGGGATTGGAAGACGGGCCGGTACTGGAAGATCACCAACCCGTCGAAGCGCAATGAGCTCGGTGCCCCGGTGGCCTACAAGTTGGTGCCGAAGGAGATCGTGCCCGTGATGGTGCAGGAGGGTTCCTACATCTACGACCGGGCACGGTTCGTGCAGCACAACCTCTGGGTCACCAAGTACGACGAGGCGGAGAAGTTCGCGGCAGGCGACTACATGTACCAGTCAGCGGATGCGCAAGGCCTGCCGGAGTTCATCGCCGACGACGCGCCGCTGGAGGATACCGACGTCGTGCTCTGGTACACCCTTGGCGCCCACCACGTGGTGCGTCCGGAGGACTGGCCCGTAATGCCTTGTGCCTACACCGGATTCCACCTCAAGCCGATTGGCTTCTTCGACGGCAACCCGGCACTGGAC
>NZ_JBOGDD010000884.1:0-4568 GCF_050701675.1 Mycobacterium sp.
GCCTTCTTGCCGGTGGGCTCGGAGACGGAGGCCTTCTTGCCGGTGGGCTCGGAGACGGAGGCCTTCGTGCCGGTGGGCTCGGACACCGAAGCCAAAGCTCCGGCAACGGTCGGCTGAGCGGCCTCACTGTGTGCGGCTGCTCCACCGGCGACGCCGAGGGCGGCTCCGCCGAGAATCCCAGCGGCCACCACCGGGATGGTCAGGTAACCGGCGATACGGCGGATGTTGTTGATGGTCATTGAATTCTCCTGTGCGAGTTGTTGTTTGGAAGTTCCGTTCCGCTGCTTTGCGGTACATGACAACTGTGCCTCGCCGGCCAGGAGCTGTCAGTCGGACTTCCGGCCGTTTGAAGGGTTGAACCGGGTGTCATCCGATAGTGGGACACCGAACCCGCAGCTATGCGAAGCTCAACCGTGTGGCGGGTGGCGATGGCATCGAGAAGGTGCGCGTAGTCGTCTGCGATGACCACCCAATTTTCCGTGAAGGGGCGGTGCGGGCACTCACTTCCAGTGGTCTGGTGGACGTCGTGGCCGAGGCCGAAGACGGCCAGGCCGCGTTGGAGTCCATCAGGCGACATCGTCCCGACGTCGCGCTGGTGGACTACCGGATGCCTGGCCTCGACGGTGCGCAGGTCGCCGCTGCGTTACTGCAAGACGATGCACCGACAAGGGTGTTGATCGTCTCGGCGCACATCGAGTCGGCGATCGTGTACCACGCCCTACAGCAGGGGGCGGCGGGATTCTTGCCGAAGGAGTCGACCAAGTCCGAGATCGTGAACGCGGTGCTCGCCTGCGCGAACGGCCAGGAAGTGTTGTCGCCGAGCCTCGCCGCGGGCCTGGCCGGTGAGGTCCGCCGCAACGCCGAGCCGTCCAGGCCGACGTTGAGCCCACGCGAACGCGAAGTCTTGCGCCTGATCGCCGCTGGCCGGACCATTCCCGCAGTCGCCCAAGAGCTCTACCTCTCGCCGTCCACAGTCAAGACACACCTGCAGCGGCTCTACGAGAAGCTCGGCGTCCGGGATCGCGCCGCAGCCGTGGCGCAGGCGATGCGGCAGGGACTGCTGGAGTAGCAGTGATTCAGTCCCTGGCGCGAATCGTCGATGGCGCGGCGACCGAACCCATCCGCGTCTGGGCATGGCTTCGATTGCCCATGGTCGGACTGATGATTCTGCGGGTCTCCGCCGGTCAGATCGAGCACTGGTTGCCGCTGGCCTACGGCACCGTGATCGGCCTGTATGCCGCCGCGGCCGTGGTCTGGCTGGTGGTCGTGATGCGAGGTCCGGTACCGCCATGGGCCGGCTGGGTATCCATCGCCATCGATGTGCTGGCGGTTTTGGCGTTGAGCGTATTGTCCGGCGGCGCCACGGCGGCCTTCCTGCCGCTGTTCTTCCTGCTGCCGATCGCAGCGGCGTTCCAGGAGCGTCCCGCGCTGACCGCGGTGCTCGGAATCGGTACGGCGATCGGCTATCTCGTTGTCTGGATCATCCATTCCAAGCGGGATGACGCCGTCGGCCTGTCGAATGTGGTGTTCGTGCAGTTCCTGTTCCTGTTTTGGCTGGCGGTCGTGACGACCGCGCTGTGTTACGTGCTCACCCGCCGCGCCGCACGGGTGACGGCATTGCTGAACGTACGACGCAGGTTGGTCTCGGAGTCGATGCAAGCCGACGACAGGCACACCAGCGAGCTCGCCGAGCAGCTGCATGATGGTCCACTGCAGAACATCATCGCCGCACGGCTGGAATTGTCGGATGTCCTCGAACGGATTTCGGATCCTGCGCTCGACACCGTCGATGCCATCCTGCGGGATACCGCGACCGGGCTACGCACTGCGGTCACGACACTGCATCCGCAGGTGCTCGCCGAACTCGGACTCACCCCTGCTGTGCGCGAACTGATTCCACAGTTCGAGCGGTGGTTCACGATCGAGGCCGAACTCGAAGAGGTTGGCAGGCCTGCGTCGCAGTCGCTGCTGTATCGCGCCACGCGTGAACTACTCGTGAACGCGCACAAGCACGCTCAGGCGACGAGAGTGCGGATCGCGCTGTTCGAGGATGACGGCCGCATCATCCTCAACGTCACCGATGATGGCGTCGGATTCGATCCGGCGAAACTCGACCGAAGTGTCGCCGAGGGACACATTGGGCTCGGATCACTGATCGTTCGCATCGAGGCGGTGGACGGATCCTTTCGCCTCGAATCTGCCGCTGGGAGGGGCACCCACGCGTCCGTTGCCGTACCCGCAGGCAAGTGACCGTCGAAATGCCCGGTAGGTCCACTTAGGTCGAGGTGCCCGGTTCCAGTGCGAGCCGTACCTGGGATTCGATCGCTGCGACGACAGGTCGAGGCAAGTGCACGCGGCCGCGGCCATCGAGGTCGACGACGATCTGCTGCACCTTGAGCAAGTACGACGTCTTCTCGCCGGCCTGGTCGGTGGCTTGGGCATGTTTGTAGAGCTTGGCTGCGATATCCAGATCGGCACGATCTTCGTGGGGTAGATAAGTGGTTCCGGTCGCCTTGCCGTCGCGCTCGCACCGCGCCCACTGCCTGCGCAGGGTATCGACAACCGTCCGGTAGCGACCGGCGAAAGCCGCGTCTCCTGGATAGGCGTCGGTGCGGAGCGCCTGCGCCTCCTCCAACGCAGTGTGGAAATTCATCACGTGATCGCGGGTGATGTCGGTGACGCCGGGATAGCGCAGATACAGCGCCGGATCGAGTTCGTAGGCACCGTATTCCGACAACACTCGCTGGTGAGCGGCTCGGGCAGCCTCCCACAACCGGACATCTGCGGCGGGGGAAGCACTCGGCGCGTCCAGCGGCGGCTCGCCAGGCGGGTCCGCCTGGTGCTTGCCGGCTTCGGTGGTCGCCGTGCGGGTTTCGGCTGCGCGACGGCCAGCCGTCTTCGTCTGCCGATCGGTACGTGACTTCTTCGGAACCGCACGCTGCAACCGCTGCATGATCTGAGCCGCCACGGGATCGGTCTCGAGCAGCGCGACGTGGTAGATGGTCTCGTCGCGGAACCTCAACTCCAGGTACCGCACGCCCTCGACCCTCAGGTCCTGCTGTTCAGGGGCGATGAAGGTATCGGGTGACTGATCGGCCGACAACGCGACGTCGGTGAGTTCGGCGAGTGGGCGGAGGACGTCTTCGGTGTCCTCGGTGCCGATGAGGATCTGCCCGTCGACCAAGCCCAGCCGTACGGCCGCCCGGTGTCGGGACGTCGTCCCCACCAAGCCCAGCATGAACGAACTGGTGACCAGGCTACCGACCACGAACACGATGACCAGCGGAGAAACGCCCGCCAGGACGAGGATGAGTAGCAGTGGCACCGCCGCGAGCAGCAGAGAAGTGCAGATGCCCTTGCGGATTCGGACCGCTATGTCGGGGTATTCGGTGCGGGAGATCAAGGCGAGATCCCGGCCCGACGGCGCGTCGACACTCATGCCGCCGCAACCGTCCAAAGCACACAGGAAACACTACCGTGCTGCCACTTGACGAGGGCAGCTGCGTATGGTTGGCCCATGCCCGAATTTCCGCAGCCAATCCAGCGGGCCCGCTTTGGTCATCGAAAGGTGGTCAGCTAGCGGTGAATTCGGTGGTCCGCGCAGCCGCGGGTGGCGTATTCATCGGCAGCGGCATCGCGATCGGCGCCTACTCCGGCGGATGGTTTCTCCTGCTCGCAGTGCTGCTCGCGGCAATCGGCGTCGGGGTGATCGGCGGCGTGTTCGTCCGGTCGGAGACCGCCATCGCCGGGGGCGATGCGGTGCCGGTGAAGGTTGAGCTGATCGACCGGTCCGCACCGAATCTGGCGATCGCCTCGACCGTCATCGCAGGAGTGGCCATGCCGCGCGGCGATGTCGCGTTCCGGTTCCACACCAGCACCAACCTCGCCCGCGCCCACGTGGCCGGAGTCGTCGAGGATGGTCGTGGCGAGCTGCCGTCCGGGGCACTCGGCGAGCCCGGCGATGCTCCGATGACCGAGCATCGGGTCATCAGAGCCCGCGTGCCTGCCGCGGTGACGGCCGTCGCCGCGATGTGGGCGACGATGCTGCTGCCACCGAGCGACCTCTGGGACCTCAAACCGCTGACGACGAGTGTGTCGTCAGCGCTGCCGGAGGTGGCGACGAGCACCGACCCGGACGAGCGCCCGTTGTGGCAGTGGTACGACGAGATGCTCGCCCATCTGCGCGCAGAGTCCCCTGATCTGCTCGACGCGCTGCTGGAGATCGATGTCCGCGATAGCTACGTGACTGCCTCGGTGTACCTCGGCGGAGACCAGAGGCGGACCTATGAAGGCCGCACCCGTGGCTGGGAAACCAGCGAGTCCACCACCAATCTGCGCAGTCGCGACACCTTCAGCGTCGGGGACCTGGAGCAATTCTCGGCTAAGGACTATCTGTCCGGTGCGACCGCGATGCTGCCGTCGGACAACAACGAGCCCGAACGTATCGCAATCTCCCGCCAGGACAGCATCTTCGGCGCCACCCGGCCCGTGTTGATCGACGGCTGGTTCGGCAACCCGACGGTCACGGTCATGGGCAAGCCCGACGGCACCATCGCCCCCTGGTGGCC
>NZ_JBOGDD010000885.1:0-2553 GCF_050701675.1 Mycobacterium sp.
GTGCCGGGCCCGGACATGGCCGCCTACTACGCTCGGCGAGCGGCGGGCGGAACCGCACTCGTCATTACCGAGGGCATCCGCATCCCACACCCAGCGGCTGGGCCGGAGAGCGTCCCGCTTCTGGATGGCACCGAGGTACTGCAGGTCTGGCGCGCAGTGACCGATGCCGTGCACGCCCAAGGCGGCGCCATCGCGGCCCAACTGTGGCACGAGGGCTCACAGCACGACGTCCTCGACGGTGAGCGGAACGGACAGGAACCGGTCAGCCCGTCGGGTATCGATGTTTCAGGAAACCAGGTCGGACGCGCACTGCGCACCGACGAGCTCGGCGCACTCGCCGACAACTATGCGCTGGCCGCCCGCAACGCGCGTGACGCCGGGTTCGACGCGGTCGAAGTGCACGGCGGCCACGGCTATTTGCTCGACCAATTCCTCTGGGACAACACCAATCGCCGCACCGACGGCTATGGCGGAACACTCGCGGGACGTACCCGGTTCCCGGCCGAGGTGGTGGCTGCGGTGAGAGCAGCTGTGGGACCAGGCTTTCCCATCACCTTCCGGTTCTCGCAATGGAAGATCAACCACTACGACGCCGAATTGGCATCCACGCCAGACGAACTCGAAAAACTCCTCACACCGTTGATCGATGCCGGCGTCGACGTGCTGCACCCATCCGTGCGGCGCCACTACATTCCCGCATTCCCAGATGACGATCCACGGCGGGGCATGGCGGGCTGGACCAAGAAGCTGACGGGGCTGCCGGTCATCGCCGTCGGCTCGGTGGGGCTGGACACCGGGTTCGAGTTTCGGCTCGAGAAGAAACGGATCCCCCCGGCACCGATTTGCCGACTGCTCGACCAATTCGAGGCGGGCGAATTCGACATCGTCGCGATCGGCCGCGCGCTGCTCGCAGATCCCGGATGGGTCAACCGTCTGCGCGACAATACGCTCGACGAGTTCGCCGGATTCGATCCAACTACTGCGCTGGCGCGCGTGCATTGAGCGCACGACACCGCTTGGGCCACAATATATTCGAGTCCGCCGACGCTGATACCGCACTGGAATCGCTTCCAGGTGTTCAATGGCGTCGACGATTCCACCACTCCTGCCCCCACGACTGAATTCCTGACCGTTCAAAGTTTGTACACCATCCTCGAATGCTGTTCAGGCTGAGGCAACATCGGACGAGTGAGCGGTGCTTCGCTCAGACCCAGACAACGAGATAGCGCGAAAGGATGGCAGCGATGAATTTGAAGGTCACATGGGAAGGTGACGTAACGCGCGTGCGACCGGAGAAAGAGGTCCGCGCGAAACAAGATGTCCAGGCACTCTTTGGGGTCAACGGTGTCAGCACACCGTCAAAGCACCTTTCACTGTTGGTAACTTCGCTGCGTCCAGGCGAAAAGTCCAACGCTCATTACCATTTGGAGCACGAATCGGCGCTCTACGGCATCAAGGGAAGCGTGCACTTCTTCTGGGGCGCAGAGCTCGAACACGACCTGGTCCTGGGTCAGGGTGACTTCTGCTACATCCCGCCTTTTTGCCCGCACGTCTCCTATAACCGCAGCCACACGATCGATGCGGCGTTCGTCACTGCGCGAACAGATGCGTTCGAACAAGAGCGTGTCGTCGTCTTGCCTGAACTTGACGACGACCGCTGCAAAAGCCGCGTCTCCTACGTCGACTGATTGGACTGCGCTGATGATTGAGGTACCGGTGCTCGTCGTGGGCGGTGGGCCAGCTGGAATGGGGATGGCGCTGCTGCTGGGCCGCTTCGGCGTGGAAAGCTTGCTTGTGGAGCGCCGCGCCGCCACCACCACACACCCCAAGTCCCGCGGATGTCACGCACGGACCATGGAGCAGTTCCGCGTGTGGGGTATCGAGGACAGAGTTCGGCGGGCCGGCCTGCCCCAGGAATCCGACGTTGCCTGTTGGTGTGAGAGTCTGAATGGACCGTTGGTGGCCTATACCCAACCGGCGCCGACCGTGAATTCCCCCGCGCCCCGTTCGATCGTTCCTCAGGATGCCGTCGAGGAGGCTCTCGATCACGCGTTGTCCCGATATGCCAAGGCCGAAGTCCGACGCTCAACTGAATTCATTGGTATGGAACAGGATTCGGGCGGAGTCACCGCGCGCCTACGCCGCGTCACCGATGGTCACGAGTACGACGTCCGAGCGAGGTATCTCATTGGTTGCGACGGAGCCTCGAGCAGGGTGCGTTCGCAGCTCGGTGTGGTGATGGACGGCCCAGAACAGATGGCGTTGATGGCCAACCACTACTACCGCGCCGATGTCAGTCATCTCCCGCATGTGCGTAGCGCGATCGGGTTCCTCGTGCGACCGCGGGACCGCTCCAAAGAAGACACCATCGTCTTGGCGACGGGGCCCACCGGTGATCGGTGGCTGGCCGTGCAGAAACTGCGCGACAGCGAAGCGCCCATGACGGAGGTTCGACTGGTCGAGGCGGTCCGTGAGCAGTGGGGCATTCCCGATCTGCAGGTGGAACGCATCAACGTGATGAACTGGCAGATGAGCGCGCAAGTCGCCCAACAG
>NZ_JBOGDD010000886.1:0-3602 GCF_050701675.1 Mycobacterium sp.
GGAGAACACGCGCGGGAACGTCATCGTGCGGCTGGGTACGGAGGCGAAGGGCTCCGAGGGCGTCATCCGGCCCGCCGAGCAGGTCCCTGGGGAGTCCTACGAACATGGCGATCGGTTGCGCTGCTACGTCATCGGCGTGACCCGTGGCGCGCGCGAACCCAAGATCGAGCTGTCCCGTACCCATCCGAATCTGGTACGCAAGCTGTTCTCGTTGGAGGTGCCGGAGATCGCCGACAACTCCGTGGAGATCGTCGCCGTAGCGCGTGAGGCCGGCCACCGCTCCAAGATCGCGGTCACGTCCCGGGTCTCGGGTCTCAACGCCAAGGGCGCCTGCATCGGTCCGATGGGACAGCGCGTGCGCAACGTGATGAGCGAACTGTCCGGCGAGAAGATCGACATCATCGACTACGACGAGAGCCCCGCGAGGTTCGTGGCCAACGCACTCTCACCGGCCAAGGTGGTGTCGGTATCCGTCATCGACGAGGCAGCCAGGGCTGCGCGTGTCGTCGTACCCGATTTCCAGTTGTCGCTCGCGATCGGCAAGGAGGGGCAGAACGCCCGACTGGCGGCCCGCCTCACCGGCTGGCGGATCGACATTCGCAGTGACGCGGCGCCCGCCCCCGACGAGGAGGCCTCGCACGGCGCCTCCCGCGAGGCGTAGCGAGCACGCGTTTCTTTCTGCGGCAATCGTGACGGTAGACTGAGCCGTGATCCAGCGCGAGAGTTCGGTTCCCCGCGCGCGGCTGCACCAAAGTCCCCAAGGACCAGTGCGTACGTGTGTCGGATGCCGGAAACGTGGGCTGGCCGTCGAACTGCTTCGAGTGGCCGCTGTTCACGACGGAGACGGTAATCACGCCGTCTCGGTCGACGCAGCGGGTAATCTGCCCGGGCGGGGTGCGTGGCTGCATCCCGACCAACAGTGTCTACACGTGGCAATCCGGCGGCGGGCATTCGTTCGAGCGTTGCGCATCACCGGTTCGCCGGACACCTCCGCGGTGGTCGAGTGGTTCGACTCGATCGCCCGGCAACAGAACAGGTAGCGAAGAACATGAGCACACCGTGAAGTTCCGATGACCATGCGTCATAGCTAAACCCGAGGCGCGGCCCACTGCTGTCGCCTCCTAGACAGGAGATGTAGTGGCAGGCAAGGCCCGCGTGCACGAGTTGGCCAAAGAACTCGGTGTCACCAGTAAGGAAGTACTCGCCCGACTGAGCGAACAGGGCGAATTCGTCAAATCAGCATCATCGACCGTCGAGGCGCCCGTCGCCCGTCGGCTCCGGGAGGCGTTGGGCTCGAAGCCCGCCCCCGCGAAGGCGGCACCCGCGGCCAAGGCAGCGTCCGGTGCCGAGTCCAATGGCAATGGGGTGGCCACCGCGCCAGGCCCCAAGCCCGCAGGCCCCAAGCCCGCAGCGCCGCGGCCGCCCGCCGCACCCGAACCCGAGCCCGTCGCGGCGCCCCCCGCGCCCGCACCCACACCCGAGGTGGCCGCTGCGCCGTCAGCCCCGCCAGCCCCGCCAGCGGTCGGTGAGCAGCCGACCCAGGCTGCGCCGCCCGCTCCCGGCGCCCGGTCAGCTCCGGCTCCCGGTGCTCCCCGGCCCGGTCCGCGCACGCCGCGCGTCGGCAACAACCCCTTCTCCACGCAAGTGCCCGTCGAGCGTCCTGCCCCGCGGCCTCCGCAGGGTGCAGGTGCCCCACCCCGTCCGGGTGGTCCGGGTGGCCCACCGCGACCCGGTGGCGGACCTCGTCCCGGCGGTGCCTCGCCTGGCAACATGCCCCCGCGCCCGCCAGGTGCACGTCCGGCTGCGGCTGGTCGTCCCGGTGGAGCACGTCCAGGACCCGGTGCCCGCGGACCCGGCGGTGGCGGTGGACGTCCCGGCGGTCCTCCCGGTGCAGGCGGCGGCGGTAACTACCGCGGTGGCGGCGCCGGTGGCGCCGGAGCGCCAGGTGGCGCGCCAGCAGGTGGTTTCCGCGGACGCCCAGGCGGCGGTGGCCGTCCCGGCCAGCGCGGCGGTGCCGCAGGTGCCTTCGGTCGTCCCGGCGGCGCGGTCCGTCGTGGCCGCAAGTCGAAGCGGGCAAAACGCGCCGAGTACGAAAGCATGCAGGCGCCGGTCGTCGGTGGCGTGCGGTTGCCGCACGGCAACGGGGAGACCATTCGGTTGGCCCGCGGCGCGTCGCTGGTGGACTTCGCCGACAAGATCAACGCCAACCCGGCAGCGCTGGTGCAGGCGCTGTTCAACCTCGGCGAAATGGTCACGGCCACGCAGTCGGTCGGCGACGAGACGCTGGAGTTGCTCGGCGGCGAGATGAACTACGTCGTGCAGGTCGTGTCCCCGGAGGACGAGGACCGCGAGCTCCTGCAGTCGTTCGACCTCACCTACGGCGAGGACGAGGGCGACGAGGACGATCTCGAGTTCCGGCCGCCGGTCGTCACCGTCATGGGTCACGTCTACCACGGCAAGACCCGACTGCTGGACACCATCCGCCAGGCCAACGTCCGTGAGGGCGAGGCCGGTGGCATCACCCAGCACATCGGCGCCTACCAGGTCCTCACCGAACTGGACGGCAACGAGCGACTGGTCACCTTCATCGACACCCCCGGTCACGAGGCGTTCACCGCCATGCGTGCCCGCGGCGCGAAGGCCACCGACATCGCCATCCTGGTGGTGGCGGCCGACGACGGCGTGATGCCGCAGACGGTGGAGGCCATCAACCACGCACAAGCGGCCGACGTGCCGATCGTCGTGGCGGTCAACAAGATCGACAAGGAGGGCGCCGACCCGGCCAAGATCCGGGCGCAGCTCACCGAGTACAACCTGGTCGCCGAGGACTTCGGCGGCGACACGATGTTCGTCGACATCTCGGCCAAGCAGGGCACCAACATCGATCACCTGCTCGAGGCGGTGCTGCTGACCGCGGATGCCACGCTGGATCTGCGGGCCAACCCGGACATGGAAGCCCAGGGTGTGGCGATCGAGGCTCACCTGGACCGCGGTCGCGGCCCGGTGGCCACGGTGCTCATCCAGCGCGGCACGCTGCGCGTCGGCGACTCGATCGTCGCAGGCGATGCCTACGGCCGCGTCCGGCGCATGGTCGACGAGCACGGTCAGGACGTCGAAGAGGCGACCCCGTCGCGTCCGGTCCAGGTCATCGGCTTCACGTCGGTGCCGGGTGCCGGTGACAACCTGCTGGTCGTCGACGAGGACCGGATCGCCAGGCAGATCGCCGACCGGCGCAGCGCGCGCAAGCGCAATGCTCTGGCCGCGCGTACCCGCAAGCGCATCAGCCTTGACGATCTGGATGCGGCGCTGAAGGAGACTTCGCAGCTGAACCTGATCCTGAAGGGCGACAACTCGGGCACCGTCGAGGCGCTCGAGGAAGCCCTGCTTGGCATCGACATCGGCGACGAGGTCGAACTGCGCGTCATCGACCGCGGTGTCGGTGGCGTCACCGAGACCAACGTCAACCTGGCGTCGGCGTCGAATGCCATCATCATCGGGTTCAACGTCCGTGCCGAGGGCAAGGCGACCGAACTGGCCAACCGCGAGGGTGTCGACATTCGGTACTACTCGGTGATCTACCAGGCCATCGACGAGATCCAGGC
>NZ_JBOGDD010000887.1:0-4092 GCF_050701675.1 Mycobacterium sp.
CGTCTTTCACCTCGCCCTTGAGCACACCGGCTTGCAGCGCGGCACCCACGGCGACAACCTCATCGGGGTTGACGCCCTTGTTGGGCTCCTTGCCGCCGGTCAGTTCCTTGACCAGATCGGTGACCGCGGGCATGCGGGTGGAACCACCCACCAGCACCACGTGGTCGATATCGGCCACGGAAACACCGGCGTCCTTGATGACCGACTGGAACGGCTTGCGCGTGCGGTCCAGCAGATCCTGAGTGATCTTCTGGAACTCGGCCCGACTGAGCTGCTCGTCGAGGAACAGCGGGTTCTTGTCCGCGTCCACCGTGATGTACGGCAGGTTGATCGACGTGGATTGACCCGAGCTGAGCTCGATCTTCGCCTTCTCGGCCGCTTCACGCAGCCGCTGCATGGCCATCTTGTCCTTGGTCAGGTCGATGCCTGCCGAGGCCCTGAACTTGTCCACCAGCCACGTGACGATCCGGTCGTCCCAGTCGTCGCCACCGAGGTGGTTGTCGCCGGAGGTCGCGCGGACCTCGACGACACCGTCGCCGATGTCGAGCAGCGAGACGTCGAACGTGCCGCCACCGAGGTCGAAGACCAGGATGGTCTGATCCTTGTCGGCCTTGTCCAGGCCGTAGGCCAACGCCGCCGCGGTGGGCTCGTTGACGATGCGCTGGACCTCGAGCCCGGCGATCTGACCGGCCTCCTTGGTGGCCTGGCGCTGGGCGTCGTTGAAGTACGCGGGCACGGTGATGACCGCGTCGGTGATGTCCTCACCCAGGTAGCTCTCGGCGTCGCGCTTGAGCTTCATCAAGATGCGCGCGCTGATCTCCTGCGACGTGTAGTCCTTGCCGTCGATCTCGACGGACCAGTCAGTGCCGATGTGGCGCTTGACCGAACGGATGGTCCGGTCGACGTTGGTGACTGCCTGGTTCTTGGCGGGCTGGCCGACCAGCACCTCGCCGTTGCGCGCGAACGCGACGACCGACGGGGTGGTACGTGAGCCCTCCGAGTTTGCGACGACGACGGGTTCTCCGCCTTCGAGCACCGAGACGACGGAGTTGGTGGTCCCGAGGTCGATACCGACCGCACGAGCCATAGTTACTGCCTCCTGTATAGAAAACGCATTACGGGGTCTGAGTGGACCACGCTCAAGCTTGCCTTCGCGGGTGCGTTGGTGTCAAGCCAGAGTTGAGCCTGCTTCACTCAAGTTGTCGAATGGGTCAACGGGGCGGGTGCGCGATTTGTTCCCAGCGAGTCATCCGTAGGAAATCGCAACATGGGAGTATGACCGGCACTTCGCCGACTGCTCGGTGACCGGCAGCCTTCGAGGGAGCGGTCACCAACACCCTCCTCGAAATCGATCCCACCGGACACTTCACCGAACCTGTCGCCCTGGAAGTGCTGACCGCTGCCCAACGCTAGATGTGCATGGCTCATGAGCTTGGTGCCGGAAAATCACGAACTTTCCGGCTTCAGGCACGGTCAGGTTGTGACATCCGCCAGGGGTGCAGCAACTGAGGTCAGCTCTACGCCGACGATGGCGAGCCGGTCACGGTCCATGGCCGGCCCGGCTCGACCGCGCCCACTTGACGGACACCGGGTAGTAAGCCCTAGTTCGGTGCTTGGAAGCCGCCGACATTCTGCTCGAGTAGTTCGGCAAGCCGCAGCGGGGTGCGGTCCTCGAACATTGGGCCGATGAGCTGCACTCCGACTGGCAAACCCGCGGGGGACCGGCCCGCCGGTATGGCGGTGGCGGGCAAACCAGGCATGGTGGCCAGCCCGGCCCAGAGGATCTGGTCGCCATACGGGTACTCGACACCATCGATGTCGAGTACCCGTTGCCCGACATCGGGGTTGTGGTCGTGCGGGAAGGCGGGAGTCGGCGTGATCGGGCACACCACGGCATCGAACTCGGCGAAAAACTGTCGCCAGCCGTGACGGTGGAGCTCGCGGCGGTTGTTCGCCTCGATCCAGTCGCGGTGGCTGAACACCCCGGCTCGTAACCACACCGCGCCGCGACTCTGGTCGTCGGCGTCTAGTCCGGCGGCGTGGGCACGCAGCTGCTCGTACCACTCCGCGGGGAAACTTGCGGCGACGTTCGACACCATCAATTGCGTGTAGAGCGTCGCGGCTTCGGTGAGATCGGGCAACAGCGGGCTGTGCCGTTCGACGCGGGCGCCGACGGCGGCCAGCGCGTCGGCCACCCGGTTCACGCCTGCCCGCACCGCGGACCCGGTCGCAATGAGCGGATGCTCGTCGAGGACCAGGACACGGAAGTCGCAGAGCCGCTCGTGGCGCGCGGGCGGCAGCGTCATGTCGTAGGCGACGCCGAGTGTCAGCGGGTCCGGTCCCGCCATCACGTCCAGCAGCAATGTGAGGTCGCGAGCGGTACGTGCCATCGGACCGCAGACGGCGAGGTCGCCGTCGACCGGCAACGCCGGTGCGGGCGGCGGCACCATACCGCGGGCCGCCACCAGCCCGAATGTCGGTTTGTGTGCGTAGATACCGCAGAAATGCGCTGGGTTGCGCAGTGAACCCGCGAGGTCGGAGCCGATAGACAGCGCGCCGAATCCAGATGCCAGCGCCGCCGCTGATCCGCCGGAGGATCCACCCGATGTGCGACCGTGATCCCACGGGTTGTTGGTGGTGCCGTAAATCTCGTTGAAGCTCTGCCAATCTTTCAGCATGAGCGGCACATTGGTCTTACCGAGCACGACCGCCCCGGCGGCCTTGAGCCGCGACACCGCTACCGCGTCCTCGGCCGGAACATAGTTCGCGTGCGCTGGCATGCCCCAGGTCGTGGGTAGCCCGGCGACGTTGTAGGACTCCTTTACCGTCACCGGAATACCGAGCAGCGGCCGATCCTCGCCGCGGGCGCGCGCCCGGTCGGCACCATGTGCGGCGACCCGGGCCCGATCGAAGTCCGGCACGCAGATCGCGTTGATCAGCGTGTCGTCCCGCTCGATACGAGCGATCGCCTCATCCGTCAGTTCAACCGATGTCACCTCACCGGCACACAACGCAGTCGCAAGCTCTTCGGCCGACCGAAAACTCCACTCCATCACCCAACGCTATCGGCCCATCGCAGAGGACACGAAGCGCCGCTACTCACCGGCCGAATAACAATTTCGTCGTATTTTTCGGGGGCCTGGCCTCTACGTTTCCGACCCGTCGAGCACTTCGGCCAGGAACTCCCGGACCACGACGCTGACTTCGTCGGGACGGTCATAGGTGACGATGTGGCCGGCGTCGGCGATCGTGACGAACCGGGAGTCAGGGGTCGCAGCATGGGCCGCGGCGAGATCCGCATTGCCGACCAGACGATCGTCGTCCCCGCGCACCCACAGGGTGGGAACCGTCAGTCGGTGCAGCAGGGGCGTGTTGTCGAGGCGCATCGCCCAGGGTCCGTATGCCTCGATCTGCCAATCGTCGAGAGCCTTCTCCCCGTGGCGGCTCTTCTTCCGGGCTTCCCCGTGCGCCAAGGCGACGATGCGCTCGAATCCCGGGGTGTCGGCCCCGGCAGTCAGGTGACTGCCCATGGACGAG
Source organism: Mycobacterium sp. (assembly GCF_050701675.1). Taxonomy (GTDB): domain Bacteria; phylum Actinomycetota; class Actinomycetes; order Mycobacteriales; family Mycobacteriaceae; genus Mycobacterium. The sequence goes on from NZ_JBOGDD010000887.1 coordinate 3,538, forward strand.
CGGAGATAGCCGGGGGATCGAGCCAGGATCCAGCTGCACAGTCTCAGTACGCCGGGGGCCCGCAACGTCGCCCAGGTAAGGAATTGGTATGGGCGCTTCGCTCCGATTCCGCCGGGGCCTATCGACACCAGGGCGGTGACGCGGTCGGGGTGATCCAGCGCAAATCCGACTGCCACGCCACCTCCCATGGACAAGCCAATCAGCGCGACGCGGGGCAGGTCGAGCTCATCGAGGAGTTCGAGGATGAAGCGACGGTAGTAGGCGTCGTCGAGCAAACCCTCCCAGGGCCGGCTACCGCCGTGCCTCGGCAGGTCGATGACGTGGACTCGATAGTCGGCGGCGAACTGCTCGACGACGTCGTGCCACACGCCCTGCCCGGTGTCGAGCATGGCGCCGTGCAATAGGAGCAGGGGCGGTCCGGTGTCGCCCGCGCGGTACAGGCGCACAGGCCCTCCGCAGACGGTCAGGTTCGTATAGGTGTCGAAGACGGTCGACATCAGTTCGCCTCCAGGCGAGTGAGCTGGGCATCGAGGTTTTCGAGCAGGGTCAGTTGAG
>NZ_JBOGDD010000888.1:0-2587 GCF_050701675.1 Mycobacterium sp.
CCCTTCGGGCGGGAGGGGAAGGGCGCTAGCCGCACCAGCAGCATGGCAGGCACCACGCCCAGCGCCCCAGCGACGGCCGCCACCAACAGGGGCAGTTGCAGCGATTGCACGGCAAGCAGGCCCGCCAGAGCAGGCCCGACCAGGGAGCCTGCGCCGTTGGCCACGTTGATCACCGACAGGCCGGAGACGGCGCTCGGCCACGCCCGCACCGCGTGGGTCTGGCTACCGGTCCAGAACAACGCACGAGCCAGCCCCTGCAGTAGTTGGGACAGCGTGAATGCCCAGACGGCGGTGCTGGTCACCAGGAGCCCGCACGACGCAGCCAGCGCCACCGCGGCCAGTACGACGAACAGCTTGTCGGGGAACCGCCGCAGCAGAGGGCCCATGCACAGGCGCGTGGCCAGCTGCGAGACTCCTGCCAATGCGACGACGACCCCGATCACAGTCGCCGAGATACCGACGGCCAGCGCCGCGAGCGGCGCCGCGACGCCCACCATGCCCAGCGCAGTACAGAACAGCAGCGTCGCGACCACGCTGAGCCGACGGTCGACCTTCAGCGTTTCCGGCCGCGGGTCGTCGGCGCTGTCCGGTGCGGTGTCCTCTGGCGGCACGTCGCACTACCTCGGAAGGTCCAGTCCGGCAAGCTCCAGCCGCGACCGGTGGTACTGCCAGACGTAGGTGTCGTTGAACATCGAGCCCAGATCCGGCATGGCCGCGATGTCCTCGGCGGGCACCTCGGGCGGCGGGGTGCCGCGGTGGGTGGCGTCGAGGGTCATCCGTGCCAGGATCTCGATGTTGAGTGCTCGAATGACCGCTTGCTCGACGGTATCGCCGACGGTGACGATGCCGTGGCCCCGCAGGATGCACACCGGTCGCTCGCCGAGGGTGCGCGCGACCGAGCCGCCGAGCTCGTCGGTGTTGATCAGCAGGCTTTGCGGATACACGGGGAACCCATCGCTGGCCATCCGCATCGCCGGGATGTTGTAGGCGCCGACGATCGGCCGCAGTTCCAGGCCGGCCAGCTCACACGCCACCACCGCGGGCGGGTGTACGTGCACGACCGCGTTCACGTCAGGGCGGGCCGCCAGGACCTGGCTGTGGATAGGGAACTCGTTGGGGCGCCGGTATCCGTGGGGTAGCGGGTCGGTGCCTGCGGCGACCTCGTGAATGTCAGCCGGCGTGGTGAACAGCAGGCCGCGTTCGTGCGGGCTGCGGGACCGGACCAGGATCGTGTCGCCGCCCGGCGTACGCGCGCTCACGTGCCCGAGGATGTCCTCGGCAAGACCGGCGTGGGCCAGGATGCGGCATGCCTCGGCCAGCGTGAACTTCAGTTCGGTATGGCCGGCGGACCGGCCATCGGTGGTGCCCGGGTGGGCGACACCGTTGAGGTCGGGAAGTCCGACGCCGTCGTGGATCACGGTCGGCCCGTGCTTTCGGCGGCGGCCTCTGCGGTGAGCCGCAGCGTTTCCAGCAGCGCGATGCTGGCGGGGAACGGGACGTGGGCGTAATCGCCGCCCTCGGCCTCGGTGAAGAATTTGCGTACCACCGCCAGGCTCGGACTGTCGACGCCGACCGAATTGGCGAGTTCGGCTGCCAGCCGCATGTCCTTGGCGATGGTGCTCACCGGTGCGTGCTTGCTGACGGCGCCGGTGTCATTCAAGAAGTAGGCCGCTGCGTCGTCGAAACCGCGGGTGGAACCGCTGGAGGCTTTCACCGCGTCGACCGTCGTCTGCGCGTCAAGGCCGTAGCGTTTGGCGATCAGCAGCGCCTCGGCGGACGCCAGATACCACGCGTATTTGATGTGCTGGTTGACCAGTTTGGCGGCGTACCCGCTACCCCGCACGCCGCAGTAGACGATCGACGACGCGACATCGGACAGTAGCTCGACGATGCCGTCGTCAACCTCGGCGGGGGTGGCCCCGAGCAGGATGCTCATCTTCGGGGCCTTGCCGGATACCGGGGCGTCGATGAAGCGTCGCCCGGCGGTGCCGAACGCATCGTTCAAGGTCTGCGCAACGTCGGGGGTCGCCGTCGTCATGTCGATCAGCACGCCGCCTTCCCCCAGGCCGGCCAGGATTCCGGTGTCCACCCCGAGCGCGACGTCGAGGACGGCGGGGGGATCGGGCAGTGCGGTGAACACGACATCGCTCTCGGTAGCGACCTGGGCCGCACTGACGGCGGTGGAGGCACCGACCATCGCGGTTGTTGCGACCTTCTCGGCGTCGCGGTCCCACACAGTCAGCTCGTGGCCCGCGGCGATGAGCGCACTGGCAAGCGCCGTACCCATGGGCCCCAGACCGACCACGCCCACCCTGAGTTCCATCGCGGCTCCAATCCATGTTGCTTTGTGAAGAATCACATTCTGTATAGCAGGAAGCTCCTGTGACGTCTACGTCACCTCGGGATGGAAACTGCCGACTCTCGGATGGGCTACCAAAGATGATTGAGATGGCATGAACGGGAACGGTGCCGCCACTGAGCTGCATCTTTGTTGAATCCCCTGGGGCATATCGTGCACTATTCCGCTCGTTGACAGTCAAATGTGACGCAGAGTACAGTCGCCCGAATCTGCAGAACGCTTCTCTGC
>NZ_JBOGDD010000889.1:0-2853 GCF_050701675.1 Mycobacterium sp.
CTGCGAGGTCGTAGACGAAGGTCTGCGCGTCGCCGAAGCGCTCGCGGGCCGCTGCCTGAGCCCGATGCACGCTACCTCGGGGTGGGAGTACGTGACGCGCGGGATGAGAGCGTCGTCGACGGGGTCGGGCTGCAGACCTGCGATCTCCTCGGCGGCGAAGATGCCCTGCTGAAATCCGCGGTGTGCCAGTTGTGGGCCCGACGACATCGCCGACCGCATAGACGGTGCTCTTGGTGGTCTGCAGTCTGTCGGTGGTGGTGATGAACCCCCGGTCGAGCTGAAGCCCCGCCTGCTCCAATCCGATTCCGCTGGTGTTCGGCCCACGGCCGATTGCGACCAGGACGACGTCGGCCTCGAGGGCATCGCCATTCTCGAGCGTCACCGTGGCGGACTCGGGGCCTTCGCTCACACCGACGACCCTGGTGTCGGTCTTCATGGTGATGCGCCGCCGCCGGAAGGCACGTTCGAGGTGCTTCGACATTAACGCGTCCTCGCCGGCCACCAACCGCGGTAGTGCCTCGACGATCGTGACGTCTGCTCCGAAAGATGCCCAGATGCTGGCGAATTCGACACCGATGCCGCCGCCGCCGAGGACGACGGCCTTCTCGGGGACGGTCGTCAGCACCAGCGCTCGTCGCTGGTGAGAATGCGGCCACCTATGGTGACACCGGGTAGGGACTTGGGCGTGGAGCCCGTCGCGACGATGACGTTGGGTGCGGTGTACACGGCGTCGTCGACCCTGACCTCGTGGCTGTCGGCGAGGTATCCGCGACCGTGGACCACGGTGATCCCATGCGACGCGACCAGCCCGCTGAGCCCCTTGTGCAGGCGTTGGACGATGGACTGCTGGTAGGCGCGCACTTTCTCGGCGTCGACCCCGCCCAACGTCAGGTCGATGCCGAATTGGCCTGCCTTGCGGGCACTGTCGGCGACCTCTGCCGCGTGCAGGAGTGCCTTCGTGGGGATGCAGCCGTGGTGGAGGCACGTCCCACCGAGATCGCTCTGCTCAACGAGGACGACGGAGCGGCCGAGTTCGGCCGACCGGATCGCCGCGGCATACCCACCGGATCCCCCGCCGAGGATCACAACGTCTGCGTTGGTGGACATGAGGACTCCTGCTGCTCGGTGGTGGATGGACGTCCGTGCTACTTCTTGGTGCGACGGCGGTTGCCGTGCTGGGTCGTTCGACGTGCGCCGACCTACCGACATCGTGGTCACCAGCCGCGTTCGGCGAGGCGGTGTGGCTGCGCAATGTCGTCGACGTGGATGCCCACCATGGCCACCCCGAGACCGCGCGACACCTTGGCCAGCACGTCGGGATCGTCGTAGAACGTGGTGGCCTTCACGATGGCCGCAGCCCGCGCCGCGGGGTCGCCGGACTTGAAGATGCCCGAGCCGACGAAGACACCCTCCGCGCCGAGCTGCATCATCGTCGCCGCATCGGCGGGGGTGGCGATACCACCGGCCGTGAACAGCGTGACCGGCAGCTTGCCTGCCCGCGCCACCTCGGCCACCAGCTCGTAGGGCGCCTGCATTTCCTTTGCCGCCACGAATAACTCGTCGTCAGACAGCGACGTCAGCCGGCGGATCTCGCCGCCGATCTTGCGCATGTGGATCGTCGCGTCCGACACGTCACCGGTGCCCGCCTCGCCCTTGGAGCGAATCATGGCCGCGTCCTCGGTGATTCGACGCAACGCCTCACCGAGGTTGGTGGCGCCGCAGACGAATGGCACGGTGAAGTTCCGCTTGTCGATGTGGTGGGCATAGTCGGCGGGGGTGAGCACCTCGGACACGTCGACATAGTCCACGCCCAGGCTCTGCAGGATCTGCGCCTCGACGAAGTGCCCGATCCGGGCCTTGGCCATCACCAGAATGGTGACCGCGGCGATGATGCCCTCGATCATGTCGGGGTCGCTCATCCGGGACACCCCGCCCTGGGCCCGGATGTCAGCGGGCACACGCTCCAGGGCATCACCGCCACGGCGCCCGCGCCCTCGGCGATCCGCGCCTGCTCGGGCGTGACGACGTCCATGATGACGCCACCCTTGAGCATCTCGGCCATCCCACGCTTCACGCGGGCCGAGCCGATTGATCTGTCCTTCTCCGCAGACACCTTCACCCTCATCAGCATTCGACGAAACTCACCGGGACGTTGATCGCGAGACCGCCGGTGGAGGTCTCCTTGTACTTGGTCAGCATGTCGGCCCCGGTGGCCCGCATGGTCTCCAGGACCTGGTCCAGGCTCACCCGGTGGGTGCCGTCACCGCGCAGCGCCATCCGCGCCGCATTGATGGCCTTGCCCGCCGAGATCGCGTTGCGCTCGATGCAGGGCACCTGGACCAGGCCGGTGATCGGGTCGCAGGTCAGCCCCAGGCTGTGCTCCATGGCGATCTCGGCGGCGTTCTCGGTCTGTTGGGCTGTTCCGCCGAGGATTTCGGCCAACCCCGCCGCGGCCATCGACGCGGCCGAGCCCACCTCACCCTGACACCCGCCTTCCGCGCCGGAGATCGACGTGCGTTCCTTGCACAGCGACCCGATCGCACCGGCGGTCAACAGGAACCGCACCGCGGTGCCGTCCGGGTCGCGGACACCGGCCTCGGTGTAGTACAGCGCGTAGTGCAGCACGGCGGGGATGATGCCTGCCGCGCCGTTGGTCGGCGCGGTGACGATGCGACCACCGGACGCGTTCTCCTCGTTGACCGCCAACGCGACGAGATTGACCCAGTCCTCGGCGAACTCGGGTTTGCGGTCGGGATCTTCGGCCTGCAGTTGCTCGAACCAGCGGTGCGCGCGGCGACGCACCTGCAGCACGCCGGGTAGCAGGCCGTCGCGCCGCATGCCGCGGTTCTGGCA
>NZ_JBOGDD010000890.1:0-3598 GCF_050701675.1 Mycobacterium sp.
GTACTGCTCGCCGCGGGTGATCAGCTCGCGCAGAGGATAGTCGTGCAACAGCGCGGCCACCTCGGGCGCGAGTGCCGTACCTGCCCTCCTGAACGGATCACCGGGCTCACGGAGGTTCTCGGCCGCCTGGATCAGGGGATAGCGATCCTGACGAGGGACCCCGGTCGCGGCGCGCTCGAACAGTTGAGCGCCGATCAGCAGATCGTTGTTCAGTTCGGTCTCGCCCTGTCCGGCGTTCAGCTTGGCCGTGACGTTCTTGCGCCACGTCGCGATCGGGTCACTCCAGCCGTCCACGCGGTACGTCCACAAGCCGACGGCGTCGGGGCTGAACTGGCCGTGGAAGAAGTCCGGTTCCCGGCCAGGTTCCATCGGCAGCCGCTGTGGCCTGACCCGTTGTGACCCGCCGATGACCTCCGCGATCGGCACGGCCTCCACACGGGGCGCCGCGACACCGGCAGGCGCCTGCGCGAGCTGCGGATAGGAGGTCCCGTGATATCTCACGACGAGCGTTGCCGCCACGGCGTCGTGGCCTTCGCGCCACACCGCCGCCTTGACCGGCACTAGCTCGCCAACGACGGCCTTGGCCGGGTAGCGGCCATTGGACACCACTGGCGCGACGTCGTCGATCTCGATTCGACCGGCCACCACTGCTCCTTACGCTCGCGGCGGGGACCACGGGCTCTTGGGGATTACGTCTGCTTGATTACCTTGTCGCGCCCTATACCCACCGTAGTGTCCGGCTCAACCCCATGGGCCGGATGAGGTCATCCCGGATGGCGGTCGGATGGCTTGCCGATCAGTAAGGTGAACCCGCGTGAAGGCACTCCGTAGGTTCACCGTCCGCGCCCACTTGCCTGAGCGTCTCGCGGCCCTGGAAGGGCTCTCGATCAACCTGCGCTGGTCCTGGGATACCCCGACGCAAGAGTTGTTCGCCACAATCGATTCCGAGTTGTGGGAACGGCTGGGACACGACCCGGTAGCACTGCTCGGCGAGGTCAGCCCACAACACCTCGACGAACTTGCTGGCGATGAGTCGTTCCTGGCGCGGCTCGACCACCTGGCAGCTGAACTGGACAAGTACCTGACCCGACCGATGTGGTATCAGGAAAAGCAGGACGACCCCGCGGCGGGATCCGCCTGGCCCAGCGGAATCGCCTACTTCTCGATGGAGTTCGGCGTCGCCGAGGTATTGCCCAACTACTCCGGCGGGCTCGGGATCCTGGCCGGTGACCACCTGAAGTCCGCATCCGATCTGGGTCTTCCGCTGATCGCGGTGGGGCTGTACTACCGGTCGGGTTACTTCCGTCAGTCGCTGACCGCCGAGGGATGGCAGCACGAGGAATACCCGTCGGTCGATCCGCAGGGACTGCCGCTGCGGCTGCTGACCGACGAGGCGGGCGAGCCCGTGCTCGTCGCCGTTGCGATGCCGGATGCCTGCGAGCTGAAGGCCAGGGTGTGGATCGCCCAGGTGGGACGAATTCCGTTGCTGCTCTTGGATTCCGACATTCCGGAGAACGAGCATGACCTGCGCGGCGTGACCGACCGGCTCTACGGCGGCGACCAGGAACACCGGATCAAGCAGGAGATTCTCGCCGGTATCGGCGGCGTTCGCGCCATTCGGGCCTTCACCGCCGTCGAGGGGTTGCCGGAACCGCAGGTCTTCCACATGAACGAAGGTCACGCCGGGTTCCTCGGCGTCGAGCGGATCCGTGAGCTCGTCACCGACGGGGGGCTCGACTTCGACACCGCCCTGGCCGTGGTGCGCTCGAGCACGGTCTTCACCACTCATACCCCCGTCCCCGCGGGTATCGACCGGTTCCCCGTCGACATGGTCGAGCGGTACTTCGGCAGATCTGGGGCGAGCCCGTCCGGCGCATCGTCGCGCCTGCTCCCTGGCGTGCCATTGGACCGGATCATCGCCTTCGGCGCCGAGGACGACCCGTCGAAGTTCAACATGGCCCACATGGGTCTGCGGCTGGCGCAGCGTGCGAACGGCGTCTCAAAGCTGCACGGCCAGGTCAGCCGCGGCATGTTCAACGACCTGTGGGAGGGCTTCGACCAGGACGAGGTGCCCATCGGGTCGATCACCAACGGCGTGCACGCGCCGACGTGGGCGGCGCCGCAGTGGGTGCAGCTGGGCCGTGAACTGCTCGGTGGTGAGGACCTCGGCTCGCTGAGCGAGCCCGATACGTGGCAGCGGCTGCAGCAGGTCGAACCCGGTCATCTGTGGTGGATCCGATCGCAGCTTCGCGAGCTTCTGATCGCCGACGTCCGTGCCCGGTTGCGCAGATCGTGGCTCGAGCGAGGGGCATCGGATGCCGAACTGGATTGGATCGCAAGCGCTTTCGACCCGGATGTGCTGACCGTCGGGTTCGCCCGCCGGGTGCCGACCTACAAGCGGTTGACGCTGATGCTGCGTGACCCCGAGCGGTTGGAGAAGTTGCTGCTCGACGAGAAGCAGCCGGTGCAGTTGATCGTCGCGGGCAAGTCGCATCCGGCCGACGATGGCGGCAAGGCGTTGATCCAGGAGATCGTGCGGTTCGCCGACCGTCCCGAAGTGCGGCATCGCATCGCGTTCCTTCCCGACTACGACATGTCGATGGCGAGGTTCCTGTACTGGGGCTGCGACGTGTGGCTGAACAATCCGCTGCGGCCGCTGGAGGCGTGTGGCACGTCGGGGATGAAGAGCGCGCTGAACGGTGGTCTCAATCTGTCCATTCGCGACGGCTGGTGGGACGAGTGGTACGACGGCGAGAACGGCTGGGAGATTCCGACGGCCGACGGCCTGGCCGACGAGAGCCGCCGCGACGACCTGGAGGCCGCCGCGCTCTACGGCCTGCTCGAGAAGTCGGTCACTCGCATGTTCTACGAACGCGACGAGCATGGGATCCCGCGCCGGTGGGTGGAGATGGTGCGCCACACTCTGCAGACGCTTGGCCCCAAGGTGCTGGCCTCGCGGATGGTGCGTGACTACACCGAGGGCTACTACGTGCCCGCGGCCCAGTCGCTGCGTCGCACCATCGAGGCGATCGACGGCGTGCCGTTCGGTGCGGCGCGCGAGCTCGCGTCGTACTGCGAGCGGGCGCGGGAGTCGTGGCCGCGGATCCGGATCACCGACGTCGACAGCTACGGCTTGCCGGACACGCCGCTGCTCGGCTCGGAGCTGACGCTGACCGCCACGGTTCACCTCGCAGGCCTGCGGCCCGACGAGGTCGTGGTGCAGGCTGCCGTCGGTCGCGTCGACGCCGGTGACGCACTGCTGGATCCCGTCACCGTGGCGATGGCCCACACCGGCTCCGCCGACGGCAACGAGATCTTCTCGACCACGACCCCGCTCCCCGTTGCGGGCAGCGTCGGATACACCGTGCGGGTGCTGCCACACCATCACCTGCTGGCGGCCGACAACGAGCTTGGGCTCGTCACGCTCGCGTGAGTCGCATCTTCGAAGTCGCCGTCGACGGCGGCCCGTACGCGCTTGCGGCCGGGTCGGACGGCGCGATGTGGGTGACGCTGGTGCATCGCGGTGCGATCGCGCGCGTCACGCCGGACGGTGGGCTAGAAGTCCATCCGGTGGGCGCGGGCAGCAAGCCGTCGATCA
>NZ_JBOGDD010000891.1:0-2204 GCF_050701675.1 Mycobacterium sp.
GCGAAGGGGAGTAGCCCCCAATCGTCGTGTCGACATACTGGCGCACAGCCCGGCCGGCGAACCGCACCACGCGGTGGGCGAGACCTTCGACCGAATGTCGGTGGGCCAGGTTTCGGCCCGCCGGCGACGCGTCGAAAGGCTCACTCGTGTTGTCCGCCGCTCTGGTCAGCCTCGGTGTGGTCTTCGTCGCCGAACTCGGCGACAAGTCTCAGTTGATGACGATGACGTACGCCCTTCGGCACCGGTGGTGGGTGGTGCTCTCGGGAGTGGCGATCGCCGCCTTCCTCGTCCACGGACTGTCGGTGACGATCGGCCACTTCGTCGGCCTGACGCTTCCGCAGCGGCCCATCGCGTTCGCCGCCGCCATCGCCTTCCTTCTGTTCGCAGCGTGGACGTGGCGCGACAGCCGCAAGGCTGATGACGACGAGGACGTCCAAGTCGCCGAGCCCCGCTACGTCATCTTCGCCGTCATCTCCTCGTTCGTCCTGGCCGAACTGGGCGACAAGACCATGCTCGCCACGGTCGCCCTGGCGAGTGATCACAACTGGGCGGGCGTGTGGATCGGAGCGACCGTCGGGATGGTGCTGGCCGACGGCGTCGCGATCGCCGTGGGTGCGCTTCTGCACAAACGGTTGCCCGAGCGGTTCCTGCACAGCCTGGCCAGCGTCCTGTTCCTACTGTTCGGACTTTGGCTCCTGTTCGACAACGCGTTGGGCTGGCCGTGGGTGGCCGTGGGCACCACCACGCTGGTCGCCGTGACCGGGCTGGCTGCCGTCGTCGCAGGCTTTGTGAAACGGCGACGCGCCCACGCCGACACCCCACCGGTACTCGATTCGTCGCCAGAAACTGCTTAACTACCCACTGGCTACTGTCAGTCGAATGACCGACAGCGCGGAGCCATCTTCGAAGGTCCGGTGATTGACGTGCGCGAAAGCGGCAGTGATAGCTACCTGTCCCCGGAGCCCATTTTTTTTCGAGCAAATTGCCGATGCCGTCGCTGCGAGTCCGCTGGCAGATTGCCGGGAACGAAATTTGAGCCCGCTGTGACCCGCGTGCGGCCCCTGGCCAACACGGCAAAACAACTCGAGCGTTATTATTTGCTTAGCGGGACCGCACTTCGGCGAGGTTCGAGCTGGAGATAACCCCTGCTAGAGGACACGGTGATGGGTCGCCGACCAGTTCGAGATGGACTTTCTCGTGGTTTGCACTTGGTTGTCGGCAGAACTCTCGCTACGATGATCAGCAAATACGCCGCCAGGGATGACAGCTCGTAACGCAAGTGGAGGACAGATAGATGAGTATGACTTTCAGCGCCCGGCTCAACCGGCTGTTCGACACGGTCTACCCGCCGGGACGGGGCCCTCACACCTCGGCCGAGGTGATTGCCGCGCTCAAGGCTGAAGGCGTCACGATGTCGGCGCCATATCTCTCCCAATTGCGTTCAGGCAACCGGACCAACCCCTCGGTGGCGACCATGGCCGCCCTTGCCAACTTCTTCCGGATCAAGCCGGCGTACTTCACCGACGACGAGTACTACGAGAAGCTGGACAAGGAGCTGACCTGGCTGGCGAGCATGCGCGACGAGGGCATCCGCCGTATTGCGGCGCGCACCGTCGGACTGTCGCCGGAGGCACAGCAGGACCTGGTCCAGAAGGTCGACGAGCTGCGCCGCCAAGAGCACCTGGACGATTAGCCCGATCCGGCTTCAAGACGGTCGGGACGCGGTTTCCGGCGAATCAAGATTTCGACTCGGCTAGGACGCCGCAACGCTGACCCGGTTTTCGAGCGTTCGATACTGGTCGGCGATGGCGAGGATCCACTCGCGATCTGAATACGACGACGGCTGGCGTAGCCAATGTGGTCCCGGAAACTTGGCCTTGGCCGAGTCGCCGTCGGAGCCGCGGTCGGCAAGGATCCACTCGGCGATACGCAGCGCCTGCTCCTCCGGCGGCACGGACGGCGAATCCTGGTAGGCAATTTGCTCCGACGCCGCGGCCGCGTCGCCACCGAGAGCACGGGTGGCTTCCAGGTACAACGCATCCGAGATCAGCGACATCTGCTCCGCGACGCGGAACAATAGAGGGCCGCGCGGACGGACCCCGATTCCGACATTGGGATGCCTACGACTGAGCTCCTCCAGCAGCGGCTGGATGACACGAAGCTCGCGCCTCGCCCCGAACCAGTCCTCGACACTGGGCAACAAC
>NZ_JBOGDD010000892.1:0-2620 GCF_050701675.1 Mycobacterium sp.
GCCAACGGCCGGGCGCACTTCTGTTGGGTCACGCGTGAGCGAACTCGGGTGGCCGCGCGGCAGCAGGATCGGGGTTGGCGAGTGGAAGACCCATGAACCGACGGGCGTTGTCGCCCATGAAGTCGTAGGTGCGACGAACGTCCATGCCCTCGGCGTACCTCCAGTAGCCCGTGGGGGTTTCCAGGCCCTCGGGGTGCGGCCAGTCCGACCCGAACATGACCTTGTCCCAGCCGACGGTCTGGACGACGTCGGCGACAGAGCCCTCCCAGAACGGGCTGACCCAGATGTTGCGGCGGAAGACGTCGTGCGGATGCTCGGGGAAGTTTTGCGGCATCTTGCCGTAGGTCGACTGCAGATCGTCGAACAGAGGCTTGATCCAGGCACTGCCGTTCTCCACGCTGGCGATGCGCAACTTCGGGAACCGGGTCAGGGTGCCGTGGCAGATCAGGCTGGTCAGCATGTCGGCGATCTCGCGGTGGCCCAGCGCAGTCCACTTGAACGCCGACATCTCGAATGCGTTGCTGGTGTTCGCCGGCTCCCACTTCTCGATGTACTCCTGCAATGGCGGCTGGCTGGCGTGCAGCACGATCGGCAGGCCCGCGTCTTCGACGTCCTTCCAGAACGGGTCGAACTCGGGCAGGGCAGGAGACCGCCAGCCCTTGTAGCCCTTCACGGGAGCGGGTTTGATCAGCGCGACCTTGGCGCCGTTGGCCAAGATGTATTCGAGCTCTCGGCGACCTTCGTCGACGATGCCCAGGTTGATGACCGGGGTCGAGTAGATGCGGTCCGAATGGCTGAATCCCCAGTGTTCGAGCATCCATTGGTTGAGGGCGTGGATGATGGCCGCGGTGAGCTCCGGATCCTCGGCCGAGGAGTGCTCGACGAGGTTGGCCAGCGTCGGGTAGTTCAGACACGCATCGACGCCTTGGCCGTTGAGTTCGGCGATGCGGTCCTCGGGGTTGCGCGCACCCGGAGGCGTGTCGATACCGCGGCCCGACATCTCCCGCATGGTCAGGCCCTCGGGATTCTGGCCCGAATAGAACTTCTCGTGCGCGCCGGGAGCGGCGACTCGGTCGAACGTCGGATTCGGCATGTAGTCGGTGATCGTGTTGAGGATGGCAATCCGGGTGTGCCTGCCGATCTGGACGAACTGCACCGCCTTCTTGTACTGCTCGGGCAGAAACTTGAGCAGCGCGTCAGGGGTCTCGTACATGTGCTGATCGGCATCGAAGATCGGTGCGTCGGTGAACTGGGTCATCGGATTGCCTCTCGCTGGCTGAACCTGGGCTTGGAGTTGAGCTTGGTACAACTTGACGAATGTGTCAAGTAAATGTCGGGGTGAGATGAACAAGCAATCTGACCAGGAGTGATTGAACTTGACGCCTATGTCATATATGGTCGCCGGATGACGATGACCTCGGGTACGCCCGTCGAACCGCGCGTGGATTCCAGCCGCGGTGAGCGCACCCGGTCCGCGATCCTGGAAGCCAGCAGTCAGCTCTTCCTGGAGCGCGGCTACGCGGGCACGCCCATCAATGCGATTACCGAGGCGTGCGGCATCTCGCGGGCCGGCTTCTATACGTACTTCAAGGACAAACGGGAGATCTTCAACGTCCTCGGCAAGACCGCCTACCGCGACGCCCTCAGCGTGATTGCACAGTGGGCTGATGCTGCGGAACCGTTCGGTCCGGCGGACGTCCAGGCGTGGGTCGGCCACTACTTCGACTACATGGACGATCACGGCGCGTTCGTGTTGGCCTCGGCGCACTCGGCACCCGACGACGACGAGTTCCGAAATTCACGTCATCGCATGGTGACTCGCGCGTCATGGAAGCTCGGACAGGCCATCGCAGGCAATGGCAAGCACTCGCCGGACGTCATCGGCGTCGCGGTGATGGGCCTGCTCGACCGGGCCTGGCACACCGTGCACACGCGGACGGTTGCGGTGGACCGGAGCGAAATGATTGCGGTCGTCGCCGAGATGATCGTCGCCATGGGGAATCCGGTCTCGCCGCGTATAGCGGGCTGATCGGGGTAACCCATTCTTTCTCAGTGCCGGTCTAGCGCCGCGCCGCGCTCCCTTTCACTGTTGAAGGATGGATTGTCTTTCGGCGTAGGGAAATTCGGCGTTGCCACCATCGGCATCCCACAGCTACTTGTGGTACGGGCAGCGCAAGCACGTGCCTTCCACCGAGCCGCCGTACTCCAGGTGGGGCGCCCATGTGAGAGCAGTAGGCGTCCAGGCGACGATGTGGCCCAACGCATCTCGGTCGTCGGGGTCGGTGCGGTAGAAGACGAGATCCTGTCCGAAGAATCGTTCGGCCATGACCTGGCCTAGGGCGTAACCGGCCGACCACCCCACCTGGAACCACCCGGTGGGGTGGGCCATGTGTGGGAACCCGCGCTCTAGAAAGGTCTGCGCAGGGCCGTCATGTGAATTCATCGGCATCCCCTCTCGGACCACCGTCGGGGTTCATATTCCCAGAATAGTGAGCCCGGTGTGGGAACGCTATTCCCGTGGTAGCTCGAGAGTAACGTCGATCGCGCTCAGCGCGCGGTGATTCCGGACGGATCGGGGTAAGCGGCAGCCGCGGAAAGCCCGGTCAACACGAGCGCGACC
>NZ_JBOGDD010000893.1:0-1688 GCF_050701675.1 Mycobacterium sp.
GAAGAACACCAACGGGTGCGAATGGGGATCGGCGACGGCGCCGAGGCCGGTCACCTGAGCGGCGACGATCTCGTGATCGCCACCGTCGTAGATCTGCCAGACCCGGCACTCGACCCACGCCTGGCAGTCGGTGATGATCGGCGCGCCGGTCGATGCTCCTGGCGTCCAGGACACGCCGTCGAACTTGGGCCCGCCGCTGCGCGCGAAGGACTTCGCGATGTCCTCCTGCTGGCTGGACAGGACGTTGACCACGAACTGCCCGCCCTCGGCGATCGGCGGCCAACTGGTGGAACGCCGGTCGATTGACACCAGAACCATTGGTGGGTCCAGTGAGAGTGCCATGAAGGACTGGATGGTGAGGCCGACGGGCCCACCGTCGTAGGCGATTCCGGCCACCACCGCCACCCCCGTGGGGAAGTGCCCGAGTACCGATCTGAAATCGGCCACGTCTGCGCCGACTGCTGTTTCTGTCATGGCTGCGCTCTCCTCGCCAGCTGTTCACCCGGATGCGAAAATCTGCTACTGGAACAGTTCATCACGTGTCATCATCAAGTGATGAAGTTCGTTCTGCACGATGAAACAGTGAGATGTACGTCACTGTCAAGCCCCCAAATTCTGCGGAGGCTGCCAACTAGTCGACGAAGGACGTGATCGCCTTGACGACCTTGCGCCCCAGTGCCTGCGACGAGATCCGCCACGGCATGGGTCCGGGACCCAGCGCCGACATGGCCACCGCCCTACGCGCAGCATGAAGCGCGGCCGGTGGTAGTCGGCCACGGCCGCGGTGCGTTTCTCACTATCTGCGGACAGCGCTCCGAACCTGCCGCGATCAGTTCGCTCGTGCGGCATGGGTCGGGCTTGGTCTTCGCCGCGCTCGAACCTAAGCGGCTGGGGAAGCTCCAAATACCAACGATGCCAACCGATCACGATTCTCGCTGCCCTGACGTTCACGTGGCGGTGGACGCGTCGTCGGGTATCTCGGCGGCAGACCGCGCGCGCACCATTCGAGCACTGGCTGCCGCTACGAGCATTCCAACCGATTTTGTTCGCCCCGGGCACGTCGTACCGGTGCATGCCCGGCTCAGCCCGTCGGGCGCATCTACGGATGCCGACATTGCTCTGATGTTGGCGTCGCTCACCGGGATGACACCGCCTGCCGCGGCCTTCTGCGCCCTGATCTCTCGTGCGCGACCCACGGAAATTGCCACGCCCGCCGAGGCGGCAGACGTCGCGGCGAACCTCGGATTGGCCTACGTCGATGCGCACGACGTCACCACGTCGCTATACCGCCACTGGTGCGACAACGCTCCGACTTCTCACTGACGCCGCGTTTCCCAGGCACGGCAACTGCAATCCCGAGGATCCTCATGACCACGATCACGACAATGCCCACCGGACTCGTCATCGACAGCCGCTGGACGGCGGGGTGCCGGGAGCAGACCTTCAGTGTTGAAAACCCGTCCACCCAACAGGTTCTCGCCGACGTCGCGGGTGGTGACGAATCAGACGCGGAACGCGCGCTCCGCGCAGCCGGCGCAGCCCAGCGATCCAGGGCGGCGACATCCCGGCGGCATCGGAGCGAACTGCTGTACCGCGCGTACGCCGTCGTGCTGGAGCGCTCGGAGCAACTGGCGGCTCTCATCACCAGCGAGATGGGCAAACCGCTCGCCGAAGCCCAGGGTGAAGTC
>NZ_JBOGDD010000894.1:0-1641 GCF_050701675.1 Mycobacterium sp.
AGACTTCATGGACAAGCACGGCGAGTTCTTCCCCGAGAACCCGAAGAACATCGACGAGCTGCTTGACTCGCTGGCCAAGCGGGCCGCCGCCGCGCAGCGCTTCCGCAACAGCCTCTCCGCCGAGCAGCGGGCGGAGCTGGATGCGTTGGCGCAGCAAGCATTTGGCTCGCCATCGCTGATGGACGCGCTCGGCAAGCTGGATCAGCACCTGCAGAACGCCAGGCCCGGTGAGGACTGGCAGGGGTCGGAGCGCTTCAAGGGTGACGACCCGATGGGCATGGGGGAGGGCGCGCAGGCGCTGGCCGACATCGGCGAGCTCGAACAGCTCGCCGAGCAGCTCTCGCAGAGCTATGCCGGCGCTCAGATGGACGACGTCGACCTCGACATGCTGGCCCGCCAGCTCGGGGAGCAGGCGGCCGTCGACGCCCGCACGCTGTCCGAACTCGAACGCGCACTGATGAACCAGGGGTTCCTGGACCGCGGCTCCGACGGGCAGTGGCGGCTGTCGCCCAAGGCCATGCGGCAGCTCGGTCAGACGGCGCTGCGCGATGTGGCGCAACGGCTTTCGGGTCACCACGGCGAGCGCGACACCCGGAGGGCCGGCGCGGCGGGGGAACTCACCGGCGCCACCCGACAGTGGCAGTTCGGCGACACCGAGCCGTGGAACGTGACGCGGACGCTGACCAACGCGGTGCTCCGCCAGGCCGGCGCGGGCCTGGCCGAGGTGCCAATGAGGATCACCGTCGACGACGTCGAGATCTCGGAGACCGAGACGCGCACCCAGTCGGTGGTGGCGCTGCTCGTCGACACGTCGTTCTCGATGGTGATGGAGAACCGCTGGTTGCCGATGAAGCGCACCGCGCTGGCGCTGAACCACCTCATCAGCACGCGATTCCGCTCCGACGAATTGCAGATCATCGCGTTCGGGCGGTACGCGCGCACCGTCAGCGCCGCCGAGCTGACGGGGCTCGAGGGCGTCTACGAGCAGGGCACCAACCTGCACCACGCGCTGGCGCTGGCGTCGCGGCACCTGCGGCGCCACCCCAATGCCCAGCCGGTGGTCCTCGTCGTCACCGACGGTGAGCCGACCGCGCACCTCGAGGATTTCGGTGACGGCGATGGCGCGTCGGTGTACTTCGACTATCCGCCGCACCCGCGGACCATCGCCCACACGGTGAAGGGGTTCGACGAGATCGCCCGCCTCGGCGCCCAGGTGACCATCTTCCGGCTTGGCAGTGACCCGGGGCTGGCGCGGTTCATCGACAAGGTGGCCCGGCGGGTGGAGGGCCGGGTCGTCGAGCCCGATCTCGACGGGCTCGGGGCGGCCGTCGTCAGTGACTATCTGCGGGCTCGCCGCCGGCGCTGAGCCATTCTTACCGATACCCAACGACTGACTGTGGGCTTTCTCCGCACTACCCGTGTGCTTTCTTGCGAGTGTCCGTAAGGATGCTGTGGCAAACCTCCTGCGCGTGCTGTCAGGAACCTGTGAATTGTTGCCTGAACAGGAGTAAGCCAGCGTCTTACCTTCTTCTAAGGTAATTTGTCAGCAACGGTCGCCACGTGGTCTTTGGGGGCGCCTCCGGAGAAGGGGATCACCATGGAATGGACAAGAACTCCGGTGGCGGCAGGTTCATTCATGTG
>NZ_JBOGDD010000895.1:0-3536 GCF_050701675.1 Mycobacterium sp.
GACCATGACCACGCCCGAGAAGGCGGCGACGATCATCCTGGACGCCGTCCGCAAGAACAAGGCCCGCGTCCTCGTCGGTCCCGACGCAAAGGTGCTCGACGTCATCGTGCGCATCACCGGGTCGGGCTATCAGAAGCTCTTTTCGACGGTCACCTCGAAGTTGATGCCGCCGGTGCACTGACGCTCCTGACCGCCGCGCGAACGTGCGCAGGGGTACAGATCTGAGCGGCGTGTCGTGTACAGACACGCACGCTCGCGCAAGGAGGAGGGGGCTACTTGCCGAGGGGGTGGGCGGCCAGCCACTCGTCGGCCACCGCGCCGGGGTCGGCGCCCTCGGCGACGTGGGCGAGCATGTCGGCCAGTGATCCAGTGTCCAGTTCGCCCGCGATCTCGTTGAGCGCCAACACCTGACGCTCGCTCAACTCGTTGCGCCGGTACAGCGGCACGACGTTCTGCGCCCGGATGGTCGACGTCCGGTCACCGAGCACGACGACGTCGTCGGGCACGCCGGTGGCGGCGGTGGACGTCCACGCGGCTCCGACCCGGCCCGACCGCAGCGCGGCGAACAGCGATGCGGCGTCCGGGAATTCGACGGGCACGGGAAGTCGGCACGCCGCGACGGCGGTGGGCGTGCGGTCGCCCGCGACCGCGCCGACCGACAGCCCGCGACAGTGCTCGACCAGCGCACCGACGTCGCGCCCGTCCCAGGCCTTGGCCGTCGCGTCCGTGACGGCCAGCGCGGGCTTGTCCTCGGCGGACTGCGCATAGTCGCCAGCACCGATTCCCTCGGGCAGGGCCGAGATCATCGACCGGTACACCTGCTCTCCACCACGCGCGGTGGCGCCGGGGTCGAACCGCTGCAGCAGCCGCCCCGTCAGCCCCGGCGCCACCTCGACGTCCCCGGTATCGAGGTCCCCGACCGGATCGGGGCTCTGTTCGACGCGTGCCGGGCTGCCGTAGGACCGCAGCGCCGCCGCGTACACGTGGGCCAGCAGCGTCGACTCCGCGTCAGGACCGGCGCCGACGGCGATGGATGGCGGCGGGGGCGCATTCCCGCAGCCGGCGATCAGCAGCACGGCAAGCGCGACCGCCAACCGGCGGAGGGCCATCAAGCGGCTCAGACCTTCGACGCTGCCGCTACCGCCGCGGCGACGGCAGGCGCCACCCTCGGATCCAAAGCGCTCGGCACGATGTGGTCGACGGCGAGGTCGTCACCGACGACGGAGAAGATCGCCTCCGCGGCAGCCACCTTCATCGCCTCGGTGATGCGGCGGGCGCCCGCGTCGAGCGCACCGCGGAACACGCCGGGGAACGCCAGCACGTTGTTGATCTGGTTCGGGTAGTCGCTGCGCCCGGTCGCGACGACGGCCGCGTACTTGCGCGCCGCGTCAGGGTGAATTTCGGGGTCGGGGTTCGACAGCGCGAAGACGACGCCGCCGGGCGCCATCTTGGCGATGATCTCCTCGGGCACCACGCCGGCCGACAGCCCGAGGAACATGTCCGCGCCCTCGATCGCCTCGGCGATGCCACCGGTGCGGCCCCTTGGGTTGGTCTTCTCGGCCAGCTCCGCCTTGAACGGGTTGAGATCGTCGCGGCCCGTGTGCACGATCCCCTTGCTGTCCAGCAGCGTGATGTCGCGGATTCCCGCGGCCAGCAGGATGTTGGCGCACGCGACACCGGCGGCTCCCGCACCGGAGATCACGACGCGCAGCGTGTGCATGTCACGGTCGAGCACCTTGGTCGCGCCAAGCAGCGCGGCGAGCACGACGATCGCCGTGCCGTGCTGGTCGTCGTGCATCACGGGGCAGTCCAGCGCCTCGATGACGCGGCGCTCGATCTCGAAACAGCGCGGCGCCGAGATGTCCTCGAGATTGACGGCGCCGAACGTCGGGCGCAGTCGGATGATGGTCTCGACGATCTCGTCAGGATCGTTGGTGTCCAGCACGATCGGGATCGAGTCGAGGCCACCGAACGTCTTGAACAGGGCGCTCTTGCCCTCCATCACCGGAAGCGACGCCGCGGGACCGATGTCCCCCAGCCCGAGGACGGCGCTGCCGTCGCTGATCACCGCGACGAGCCGGTTGGCCCACGTGTACTTGGCCGCGAGGGTGTGATCGGACGCGATGGCGCGGCTGACCTGGGCGACGCCAGGGGTGTAGGCGATCGACAGGGCACGCTGCGTGTCCAGCGGCGACTTCAGCGCCACTGAGAGCTTGCCGCCCTCGTGGGCGTCGAAGATCGCGGCGTCATCGATGACTACCTGAGGCGTGCGAGTCAATTCGGCCATCGCGTCAGGTTACTTCACGACGGCGTCTCACCTGGCCGGGTTGACCGCTTGCGAACCACGCGCTCCCAGCCTTTGGGCGTAGCATCTGGGACGTCGTTTCGGGGTCCTACGGGGCTGTTCCACCCGCTGAGCGGAGGTCGATCGTGCCGTCTTTCCGCGCGCTGCAGCCGTCGATGTTGCGACCCGCCGGCCGTCGACTCCGGGAGCCCGACGCACATTCGATCCACGTCCCCGTTGCGCGGGCGATGGTCGACTGCGGGGTGTACGCCGATGGCCAACGCCTGCCGGGCAAGTACACCCATGCCGCCGCCCTGAACAAGGTCCGCGAACTTCAGATGGACGGCGTGCGGGCCTTCGTCTGGGTCGGCCTGCACGAGCCGGACGAACACCAGATGCAGGCCGTCGCCGACGTCTTCGGCCTGCACGAACTGGCCGTCGAGGACGCGGTCCACGCCCATCAGCGACCGAAGCTCGAACGCTACGACAACACCCTGTTCCTGGTGCTCAAGACCATCATGTACGTCGAACACGACTCGGTGGCCATGGCCCGCGAGATCGTCGAGACCGGTGAGATCATGATCTTCGTCGGCCCGGACTTCGTGGTGACGGTCCGCCACGGCGATCACGGCGGGCTCGCCGCGGTGCGCAAGCGGATGGACAGCACGCCCTCGAACTGTGCGCTCGGTCCCTATGCCGTGCTGCATGCGATCGCCGACCACGTCGTCGACCACTACCTCGAGGTCACCGATCTCGTCGAGAACGACATCGACGCGATGGAGGAGAACGTCTTCTCGCCGACCAGTGACACCGACATCGAGCACATCTACCTGCTCAAGCGGGAAGTCGTCGAGATGCGCAGGGCCGTCGGCCCGCTGAACCTGGCCCTGCAGCGGTTGGGCAGCGACCACAACGACCTCATCTCCAAGGAGGTCAGGCGCTACATCCGCGACGTTCTCGACCACAACACGCAGGCGTCGGATCGGGTTGCCAGCTACGACGAGGTGCTCAGCTCGCTGGTGCAGGCCGCCGTCGGCAAGGTGTCGATGCAGCAGAACCTCGACATGCGCAAGATCTCGGCGTGGGTCGCCATAGCCGCGGTACCAACGGCGCTCGCCGGCATCTATGGCATGAACTTCGAGCACATGCCCGAGCTTTCGTGGACGTACGGCTACCCGGCCGTCCTGCTAGTGATGGCGACGACGTGCACGTTCCTGTACCTGACATTTCGCCGAAACCACTGGCTGTAGAG